>JALVRJ010000031.1 GCA_027031305.1 Hyphomicrobiales bacterium
CGACCTGTGGGTGCTGCGGCTGGATGCACGCGGCAACCTCCTCTGGGACAAGACCTTTGGTGGCAAGAATGATGATAGGGCCAGGGCCGTTGCGGCGCTGCCCGATGGTGGCGTCGTCGTGGCTGGATACACGTGGTCGAAGGGGGCGGGCGAGAAAGACATGTGGGTGCTGCGGCTGGATGAACGCGGCAATCTCATCTGGGACAAGACCTTTGGTGGCAAGAATGATGATAGGGCCAGGGCCGTTGCGGTGCTGCCCGATGGTGGCGTCGTCGTGGCTGGAGACACGGAGTCGAAGGGGGCCGGCAGGCTCAATATGTGGGTGCTGCGGCTGGATGTCAATGATGGCACGCCATAGATGCAGGGCATGGCCACACGGGATTCCACCCCGCCGAAACCCACGCCTCCCGCCGCGAGAACGGCAAGGGGCATGGGCATTGGCGACAAGGTTTGCATGACGGGGCGGATGGCTCTTATCCTGGAAATCACCATAACCGGCTATGTTGAGGATGTGCGCAACGGCAGGCTGAAAATCCGCATTGCCGACACTCAGGGAACGACGCCCCACTACAAGGGCGTGAGCCTGTCTCCCGGCGTCATCATCTGGGACGACCCATCCGGCTGGTATCTGTGCAACTAGCGCGGGGCCTGCCCGCAAGTGAGAAGGCTTCGGCGGACACGGTGCCAATGGTGGAAGGCAAATCCGCCATTGGCGCTTTTTGTTCGGGCAAGTAAAAGGGCGGAAACGGACAGGCATTTTCCCATCGGAGAGACACCCATGAGCCGGATGCTGAACACGGCCAATGCCGGTTTCGAAGCGCAATTGCGCGACCTGCTGGCGGCGCGGGAGCAGGCGAGCGAAGGCGTGCGCGAGGTGGTGGCGGACATCATCGCGCGGGTGCGCCGAGAGGGCGACGCGGCGCTTACCGCGCTGACGGAGCAATTCGACGGCTGGTCGGCCGGTGAGGAAGGGCTGGCGCTGCCGCGTGAAGTGCTGGAGAAAGCCAGGGCGCGCGTTTCGCCGGACGTGTTCGCGGCGCTGGAGCTGGCGGCGGAAAGGATTGCCGCCTATCACGAACGGCAGGTGCCGGATGATGAACTTTACACCGATGCCATCGGCGCGCGGCTGGGGCATAGGTGGACGCCGGTGGACGCGGCGGGGCTTTATGTGCCCGGCGGGTTGGCGGCCTATCCCTCCTCGGTGTTGATGAACGCCATTCCGGCGAAGGTGGCGGGTGTTCAGCGCCTGGTGATGATGGTGCCAATGCCACAAGGACAGATGAACGACCTGGTGCTGGCCGCCGCGCTGATCGCCGGGGTGGACGAGGTGTATCGCGCCGGCGGGGCTCAGGCCATCGCCGCGCTGGCCTACGGCACGGAGAGTATCGCGCCGGTGGACGTCATCGTCGGGCCGGGCAACGCCTATGTGGCGGAAGCCAAGCGGCAAGTGTTCGGGCACGTGGGCATCGACATGGTGGCGGGACCGTCGGAAGTGCTCGTCATCGCCGACGAGCACGCCAACCCGGCGTGGATCGCCGCCGACCTGCTGGCGCAGGCCGAGCACGATGTGCTGGCGCAGTCGGTGCTGCTGACGCCGTCGGAGGCGCTGGCGCGGGCGGTGATGGAGGCGGTGGCGCGACAACTGGAAACGCTGCCGAAGAAGGACATCGCGGGCAAGAGCTGGGCCGATCATGGCGCCATCATCGTGGTGCGCGACCTCGCAGAAGCCTGCGAAATCTCCGATCGCTTCGCGCCGGAGCACCTGGAGCTGGAGGTGGCCGAGCCGGAATCCCTGCTGCCGCAGATCAGGCACGCCGGGGCCATCTTCCTCGGCGCCTTCACCCCCGAAGCCGTGGGCGACTACGTGGCGGGGCCGAACCACGTGCTGCCCACCTCGCGCAGCGCGCGCTTTTCCTCCGGTTTGTCGGTATTGCCCTTCATGAAGCGTACGACGCTGCTTTCCTGCACACCGGAGGCACTGGCGGAAATCGGTCCGGCGGCGGTGAAGCTGGCCGAGGCGGAGGGGCTGGAGGCGCACGCGCGCTCGGTGCGAATCCGGTTGAACAAGTGAATGCCGTTTTTCCATGCCGTGATAGAAACCTGCCAGACGGATTACTTCGCACGACATGACCTGACGTTCAGCTCGTCACCCCGGCGCAAGCCGGGGTCTCGTGCCGCAAACTCCTGCATTCGTGGCCCGAGATGCCGGCTTTCGCCGGCATGACGGAGAAGGAAACTCTGGTGTAGAGTGCAAGAAAACCATATTCAACCGGGCGCGGCATGGCGGAAGATGTGCGAACAGACTGGCCGGAGACCGAACGGCTGATAGAGGTGCGGCTGGACGAGGGCCTGGCCCGCGCCCGATCG
>JALVRJ010000032.1 GCA_027031305.1 Hyphomicrobiales bacterium
TCGCCGAGGAGCTGGTCATCTGGTCGTCGGCGCAGTTCGATTTCATCCGCCTGTCCGACCGCTTCACCACCGGTTCCTCCATCATGCCGCAGAAGCGCAATCCGGACGCGGCGGAGCTGATTCGCGCCAAGGCGGGCCGTGTCATCGGCGCGCTGGTGACGCTGCTGGTGGTGATGAAGGGCCTGCCGCTGGCCTATTCCAAGGACATGCAAGAGGACAAGGAACCGGCGTTTGACGCGCTGGACACGCTCTCCCTGTCGCTGGAGGTGATGCGCGGCATGGTGGCCGACATGGAGCCCAACCGTGAGGCCATGCGCGCCGCGGCCGCGACCGGCTTTTCCACCGCCACCGATCTCGCCGACTGGCTGGTGCGCGCGCTGAACATGCCCTTCCGCCAGGCGCATCACGTGACCGGTCGCCTGGTGGCGCTGGCGGAGGAGAAAGGGGTCGATCTGCCCGACT
Source organism: Hyphomicrobiales bacterium (assembly GCA_027031305.1). Taxonomy (GTDB): domain Bacteria; phylum Pseudomonadota; class Alphaproteobacteria; order Rhizobiales; family Aestuariivirgaceae; genus Thermopetrobacter. The sequence goes on from JALVRJ010000032.1 coordinate 463, forward strand.
TGCCGCTTGAGGACATGCAGTCGGTGGAGCCGCGCATCACGGAGGATGTCTTTTCCGTGTTGGGCGTGGAGAATTCCGTCGCCTCGCGCAAGAGCTTCGGCGGCACCGCGCCGGAAAACGTGAAGCGCATGGCCGAATGGTGGCTCGAGCGGTTGAGCGAAAACGCCTGAGAAGGAAGGTGTCGCATCGTCGTGCATTCGGCTTATGCCATTTTTGTATATGCGAATATGTTGACTGGTGCGCCTGGTTGTGGCAAGGGCTTCCCACCAGACGAAAATCTGGTGATTTCGTTTGCATGTTTGGGCATCCGGGAAAGCCGGACCGGGCGCGCCCCTTGCGGGGATAGGCGCGACGGCCCGACCTTTCCGGTTTTCTGCACCGGAGCCTGAAGACAATGTCCATATATCTGCCCATCGCCGAGATCTCGGTGAATCTCTACCTGCTGCTGGGGCTGGGCGGCATCGTCGGCTTTCTGTCCGGCATGTTCGGCGTTGGCGGCGGTTTTCTCATGACGCCCATGTTGATGATGATCGGCATTCCGCCAGCCGTGGCCACGGCCACGGAGGCCAACCAGATCGTCGCTTCTTCCGTTTCCGGTGCGCTGGCGCAATACCGGCGCGGCAACGTGGATGTGAAGATGGGGCTGATCCTGCTGGCCGGTGGCGTGGTGGGGTCGGTCCTGGGCGTGCAGCTGGTGAAATTGTTGCGCGAAATCGGTCAGGTGGACCTGGTCATCAAGCTCACCTACGTGACGATGCTCAGCATCATCGGCACGATGATGTTCTTCGAATCGATCAACGCCGTCCGCAAGAGCAAGAAGGCTGGCGGCAAGGGCTCGGCGGCGCGCAAGGCCGGTTCGCACAACTGGGTGCATGGCCTGCCCTTCCGGATGCGCTTTCCGCGCTCGAAGCTCTACATTTCCATCATTCCGCCCATCGGCGTTGGCATTCTGGTGGGCCTGCTGGCGGCCATCATGGGCGTGGGCGGCGGGTTCATCATGGTGCCGGCCATGATCTACCTGTTGCGTATGCCCACCAACGTGGTGGTCGGCACCTCGTTGTTCCAGATCGGATTCGTGACCATTCTCACCACCATCCTCAACGCGGTGCAGAACCAGACGGTGGACGTGGTGCTGGCGCTCATCCTGATGTCATCCGCGGTCATTGGCGCGCAGCTGGGCGCGCGGGCCGGCGCGAAACTTCCCGGCGAACAGTTGCGCGTGTTGCTGGCGCTGATGGTGCTGGCCATGTGCGTCAAGTTGGCCTGGGGGCTGGTGGCCACGCCGGAAGAGCTGTTCTCGTTCGCCGGAGGAGGGCATTGAGATGTCGCGCTTCAAGCACATGATGGGCAGGGCCGCCCTCTTCTTCGGGATGTCGCTGGTTCTTGCCATGCCGCACGGGGCGGTGCTGGCGCAGGATGCGGGGCGGACCGCCGCCGACAACATCGAACTCGCGCAGCCCACCGGGCAAGGCGAGGGCAACGCGAATGGCCAGCCGCTTTCGGTGCGGGTGCGGGAGAAGGGCGGTTCCGGCGAGGTGGACAAGCCCAAAGTGGTGGCCGACCTTTCCACCCACACGGTGGCGATCAAGACCGATTTCGCCGGTACCCGCGTCATGCTGTTCGGCGCGCTCGTGGGTAGCAGCGAAGAGGGCAAGGCGCGGCCGGACCTCGTCATCGTCGTCCGTGGTCCGTCGCGCACCTTCAAGATGCATCGCAAGAAACGCGTGGGGCCGATCTGGGTCAATGCCGACGAGCGGATTTTCCGCGCGGCGCCGGGGTATTACGCCCTGTTGTCCTCGCGGCCGCTGGAAGCCATTGCACCGGCGGAGCGGTTGCAGAAACGCGGCATCGGGTTCGAGGCGCTGAAGGCGCATCTGCTGGCTTCCGGCGAGGGGTTCAAGG
>JALVRJ010000033.1 GCA_027031305.1 Hyphomicrobiales bacterium
CTGCTGGGCCGGGTGGTGGACGCGCTGGCCGCGGCCGATGGGAATGAGCGCGTCCACCACCTTCAAACCGGTCAGCATCGGCTCGTGCACGGACTTGCGCGGAATGATGCCCGGCGCCTTGACGTCGACGATGCGATGCTCCTTCGCCTCGATCGGCCCCTTGCCGTCGATGGGATTGCCCAGCGCGTCCACCACCCGGCCCAGCAGTTCCTTGCCAACCGGCGCCCGCACGATGTTGCCGGTGCGCTTCACCGTGTCGCCCTCGCGGATGCCGCGGTCCTCGCCGAACAGCACCACGCCGACGTTGTCGCGCTCCAGGTTCAGCGCCATGCCGATGACGCCGTTGGCGAACTGAAGCATCTCGCCTGCCATGCAGTTGTCCAGCCCGTGCACGCGGGCGATGCCGTCGCCCACGGAGAGCACGGTGCCGGTTTCGGCCACGTCGGCTTCCGCCTCGAACCCGGCGATCTGCTTCTTCAGTATGGCAGAGATTTCCGCCGCGCGAATATCCATTGTTCCCTACACCCCTTTCAGCACGCCCTTCAGGGCATTCAGCCGTTGCCGGACGGAGGCATCCACCATGCGCGAGCCGACGCGCAACACCAGCCCGCCGATGATGTCCGGATTGACGGAATTGACGATGTCCACCTCGCGCTTCAGCGCGGTCTTCAGCGCCGCCGCCAGCTTCTTGCGTTGCGCCGCCGTCATCGGCGCTGCGGTGACGGCCTCCACCGAAAGTTCGCCGCGCCGTTCCGCGCGCAGCCTGCGCCAGGCCGCGATCGCCTCGGGCAACAGCGCCAGCCGCCGGTTCGCGATGAGCGTGTGGATGAAGCGGCGGGTGAGATCATGCGCGCCGAGCGCGTCCAGCAGCGCGTCCATGACACGCCGCTGCACTTCCCCGCCGAACAGTGGGCTGGCGATGAAGCGCGAAAAGTCCGCCGCCTCCGCGAGAGCCGCCGCCAGCGTCTCCAGGTCCTGCTCCACCGCATCCACCGCGCCCGCCTCTTCGGCCAGCTCGGCCAGCGCCCGCGCATAGCGCAGGGCCGCGGTGGAAATTCTCGTGGCTACCGCCATGATGTTCGCCACCCGAATGTGTCGCCACATGCAACGTTTCGCCGCGGTCCCCTGCCTCCTGCATTCGCGCCACGCATACAAGGCGCCGTCACACGAGCACACAGGCAACCCCGCGCCGGGGCGCGCGCCCCGCCGCCGGTTCTCTAACACAGGCCCATGGGGGGCGCAACACGCTGCAACACGGCGCAACGCTATCACCCGCACAATTCCGCCTTGCACCACACGCATGGCCCACGGAGAGGTTCTCCACCGGCAACGAGCCGCCTGGCGACCTCGCCGCCATGACGGGGCCGGAACATTTCCGCAAGCCGTTGCATTTCCGCCCCGCCGCCCCCAATATCGGGCGCATGGGACACCGCAGGACACGGGGCGGCATCCGCCCGCTGGGCATGGAGGAAACGCCGGCGCCGGCGCTGACGCCGGACGCCGCCCTGGCACGTGCGCAGGCGGGGCGAGAGACACTAAGGAGCTTGCGCCCACCCGAGCCCTTTTGTCCTGATTTTTCGCCCTACAAGTTCCGCAAGCCGCCGAAGACCGAAGGCGGCCGGCCCTTCCGCCTCGTTTCCGAGTTCGAACCAAAGGGCGACCAGCCCACCGCCATCAAGGCGCTGGCGGCGGGGCTGAAGGCGGACGCGCGCGACCAGGTGCTGCTGGGCGTGACCGGCTCCGGCAAGACCTTCACCATGGCCAAGATCATCGAGGCCTCGCAGCGCCCCGCCCTCATCCTCGCCCCCAACAAGACCCTCGCCGCGCAGCTCTACGGCGAGTTCAGAAACTTCTTCCCCGACAACGCGGTGGAATACTTCGTCTCCTACTACGATTACTACCAGCCGGAAGCCTACGTGCCGAAAACGGACACCTATATCGAGAAGGACAGCGCCATCAACGAGCAGATCGACCGCATGAGGCACTCGGCCACGCGCGCGCTGCTGGAGCGCGACGACGTCATCGTGGTGGCTTCCGTCTCGTGCATCTACGGCCTGGGCGATGTCGAGACCTATGCCGCCACGGCGCTGCCGCTGCACGTGGGCCAGGTCATCGAGCAGAAACAGGTCATGACCGACCTGGTGGCGCTGCAATACGAGCGCAACGACGCCAACTTCATCCGCGGCACCTTCCGCGTGCGCGGCGACGTCATCGAGGTGTGGCCCTCGCACCTGGAGGAGCGGGCCTGGCGCATCTCCATGTTCGGCGACGAGATCGAGGAGATCGTCGAGTTCGACCCGCTCACCGGCAAGCGCACGGCGAAGCTGGAGCAGGTGCGCATCTACGCCAATTCGCACTACGT
>JALVRJ010000034.1 GCA_027031305.1 Hyphomicrobiales bacterium
CGCGGTCGGGAGAGTCCACCACGATCTCCAGCAGGAAGCGGTCCAGTTGCGCCTCGGGCAGCGGATAGGTCCCTTCCTGCTCGATCGGGTTCTGGGTCGCCAGCACATGGAAGGGCCTCGGCAGGTCGTGACGCGCCCCGGCGATGGTGACGAAGCGTTCCTGCATGGCCTGCAACAGCGCCGACTGCGTGCGCGGGCTGGCGCGGTTGATCTCGTCGGCCATCAGCAGCTGGCAGAACACCGGCCCCGGAATGAACCGGAAATGCCGCCGTCCGTGCTCGTCCTCCTCCAACACCTCCGAGCCGAGGATGTCCGCCGGCATCAGATCCGGGGTGAACTGCACGCGCTTCTCGTCCAGCCCAAGCACCGTGCCCAGCGTCGTCGCCAGCAACGTCTTGGCCAGCCCCGGCACCCCCACCAGCAGGGCGTGCCCGCCCGCCAGCAACGCCACCAGCGCCCGTTCCACCACGGCCTCCTGCCCGAAGATGACCTTGCCGATCTCCGCACGCGTTTCGGCCAGCCGCGCGCAGGCGTCCTCGGCCCGCCTGACGATCTCCGCCTCCTTCGTCGCTTCGTTGGTTGGTGCCGTGTCCGTCATGGTCCGCGTGTTCCCGTTTGCGATGGCAATTGATGCTTCGTGCGGCGCATTGTAGCGCACTTGCGCGAAACGGCGCACATGAAACAACCTTCAGGTCCGTCTCTGTCAGCACAATGAGGCGGAAACCCGGCCGTCGCACCGGGGTGGAAAGATGCCTCTCTTGGACATTCGGCCCCGGACGTGGCACAAGCGGCGCCAAGGGGTTCACGCCAGACGGGAGGGAATTCGGCGCCCATGTCCCTGATGCGATCGGCCATGACGGTGGGTGGCATGACGCTGCTGTCGCGCCTGCTGGGCTTCGTGCGCGACGTCCTGCTGGCGGCGCTGCTCGGCGCCGGATGGGTGGCCGAAGCCTTCGTCGTGGCCTTCCGCCTGCCGAACCTTTTCCGCCGCTTTTTCGGCGAGGGCGCCTTCAACGCCGCCTTTGTGCCGCTGTTCGCCGGCCGCCTGGAGCGCGAGGGCAAGCAAGGCGCCCGCCGGTTCGCCGAAGAAGCCTTCGCCGGACTGCTGTTCGTGCTGCTGCTGCTCACCCTGGCGGCGGAGCTGTTCATGCCCGCCCTCGTCTACGCCCTCGCCCCGGGCTTCGCGGCGGAACCGGAGAAGTTCCGGCTCACCGTGTTGCTCACCCGAATCACCTTTCCCTACCTGTTGTGCATGTCGCTGCTCGCCCTGCTCTCGGGCGTGCTCAACTCGCTGCACCGCTTCGCGCTGGCCGCCTTCGCGCCGGTGCTGCTGAACGTCGTCTTCATCGCCATTCTGCTTTATGGTTGGTTCCTCGGCCTGCACGGTTCGCCGCGGCTGGGCGTGCTGCTGGCCGCCGGCGTCACCTTCAGCGGCGCCTTGCAAGTGGCGCTGCTGTGGGCCGCCGCCCGCCGCGCCGGCTTCCCCATCCGCCTGCGCCGGCCACGGTACACGCCGGGCATGAAGCGCCTGGTGCAACTGGGCGTGCCGGGGCTCATCGCCGGCGGCATCACCCAGCTCAACCTGGTCATCTCCACAATCATCGCCTCCTGGCAGAAGGGCGCGCCGGCCTGGCTCTATTACGCCGACCGCCTCTATCAGCTCCCCCTGGGGCTGGTGGGCGTGGCCATCGGCGTCGTGCTGTTGCCGGACATCTCCCGCAAGCTGCGCGCCGGCGACGCCAAGGGCGTGCGCGAAAGCCAGAACCGGGCGCTGGAGTTCGCCCTCTTCCTCACCCTGCCCGCCGCCATGGCGCTCATGGCCATGCCGGCGGCGGTGGTGCAGGTCCTCTTCGAGCGCGGCGCCTTCACCCACGCCGACACGCTGGCCACGGCCCGGGCGCTGGCCGCCTTCGCCGCCGGGCTTCCCGCCTTCGTCCTCATCAAGGTCTTCTCGCCCGCCTTCTTCGCCCGCGAGGACACCAGAACGCCGATGATCTTCGCCGCCATTTCCGTCGCCATCAACATCGCCCTGGCCTTCGCCCTGTTCCCCTGGTTCGGCCACGTCGGCATCGCCCTGGCCACCACCGCCGCCTCGTGGGTGAACGCCCTGCTGCTGGCCCGCGCCCTGCACGCGCGCGACTATTGGCACACCGACGCCCAGGTCCGGCGCAACATCCCGCGCATGATGCTGGGTGCCCTGGTCATGGGGGCGGCGCTGCTGACGGCCATGATCGCGCTGGCCGACCGGTTCACTCCCGAAACCCCGTTCTGGGCGCGCCTGCTGTGGCTGCTGGCGCTCGTCTTCGGCGGCGCCGCGCTCTATTTGGGGCTGAGCTGGAAGCTGCGGGTGCTGGACGC
>JALVRJ010000035.1 GCA_027031305.1 Hyphomicrobiales bacterium
GGCCGTTTCCATCTTCATGGCCTCCAGCGTGCACAGCACGTCGCCGGCCTTCACCGACTGGCCTTCCTTCACCGACACGGTGGACACCACGCCGGGCATGGGCGCGCCTATCTGCTTCGGGTCGGCCGGGTCGGCCTTCGGATGCGTGGCGGCCTTGCGCTTTTCCTCGCCGCCTTCCAGCGCGCGTTTTTCCACCTTCACCACGCGCGGCTCGCCGTTGAGCTCGAAAAAGACCTTCACGAAGCCATCGTCGTCCTCCTCGCCGACAGCCAACAGACGGATGTGGGGTGCCTTGCCCTTTTCCAGCTCGAGGGTGGTTTCCTCGCCCAGCTCCATGCCATAGAAGAAACTCATGGTGGGCAGCACGGACATCGGGCCGTATTCCTCGGCCTTCTTCGTGTAGTCCACGAAGACCTTCGGATACATCAGGTAGGAATACAGCTCCTCCTCGCTGATCTCGCGGCCCACCAGCTCCTCGGCCTTCTTCTTTTCGGCTTGAAGGTCGGCGGGCGGCAAGTCGGCGCCGGGACGGCCCTCGATGGGCTTTTCGCCCTTGAGAATCTTCTTCTGCAGCTCCTTCGGCCAGCCGCCGGGAGGCTGGCCCAGCTCGCCGCGAAACATGGCGACCACGGATTCGGGGAAGGCGATCTCCTTTTCCGGGTCGAGCACGTCTTCCGGCGTCAGCCCGGCGGAGACCATCATCAGGGCCATGTCGCCCACCACCTTCGACGATGGCGTGACCTTCACGATGTCGCCGAACATCATGTTGACCTCGCGGTACATCTTCGCGACCTCGTGCCAGCGGTCGCCCAGCCCCAGCGCGCGGGCCTGTTCCTTCAGGTTGGTGAACTGGCCACCGGGAATCTCGTGCAGATACACTTCCGAAGCGGGCGCGCGCAGGTCGGATTCGAAGGCCAGATAACGGGCGCGCACAGCCTCCCAGTAGTCGGAGAACTCGCGGATGGTGGCCGGATCCAGCCCCGTGTCGCGCTCGGTGTTGCGCAGCGCCTCGACGATGGAGCCGAGGCATGGCTGGGAGGTCAGGCCGCTCATGGCGTCCATGGCGGCATCCGCGGCGTCCACCCCGGCCTCGGCGGCGGCGAGAATGCTGGCGCCGGCAATCCCTGAGGTGTCGTGTGTGTGGAAATGAATTGGCAGGCCTGTTTCCTCCTTGATGGCCTGCACCAGGATTTTTGCCGCCGGGGGCTTCAGCAGCCCCGCCATGTCCTTGATGCCGAGGATGTGGGTGCCTGTGGCCTTCAGCTCGCGGGCCAGCTTCACGTAATAATCAAGGTCGTATTTCGGGCGGTTCGGGTCGAGGATGTCGCCCGTGTAGCACATCACCGCCTCGCAGATCTTGCCGGTCTTCAGCACCTCCTCGATGGAGATCTTCATGTTCTCCACCCAGTTGAGGCTGTCGAAGACGCGGAAGAGGTCGATGCCGCTTTCCGCCGCGCGGCGCACGAAGCCCCGTACCACGTTGTCCGGGTAGCTGGTGTAGCCCACGGCATTGGCCCCGCGCAGCAGCATCTGTAGCAGGTGGTTGGGCATGGCCTCGCGCAACAGCCGCAGGCGCTCCCATGGGCATTCGTTGAGGAAACGCATGGCGGTGTCGAAGGTGGCGCCGCCCCAGCACTCCATGGAAAAGAGCGTGGGCAGGCGGTGGGCATAGGCGCGGGCCACCTTCGCGATGTCGTGCGTGCGCATCCGCGTGGCGAGCAGCGACTGGTGCGCGTCGCGCATGGTGGTGTCGGTGAGCAGCAGGCGCTTCTGATCGAGCATCCATTGCGCCACCGCCTCCGGCCCTTTCGTATCGAGGATGTGCTTGGCCGTGCCTTCCATGGGCGGCTCGCCCGGGTCGTGTTCCGGCACGCGGATGAGCGGCAGGTGCTGCGGCTTGGGCCGGCCGCGCACCAGGTCGTTGCCGTTCACCGTCACGTCGGCGAGGTATTCCAGCAGGCGCAGGGCACGGGCGCGGGGCTTCGGAAAGTCGAACAGCTCCGGCGTCTCGTCGATGAATCGGGTGGTATAGCTGGCCTCACGGAATTTCGGGTGATCCAGCAAGTTGAGCAGGAACGGGATGTTGTTGGCCACGCCGCGGATACGGAACTCGCGCAATGCGCGCAACATGCGGTCGATGGCCTCCTGCTCGGTCATGGCCCAGGAGATGACCTTCACCAGCAGGCTGTCGTAGTAGCGGGTGATGACGGCGCCGTTATACGCGGTGCCGGCGTCCAGCCGGATGCCGAAGCCGGAGGCGGAGCGGTAGCCGGTGATGCGGCCATAGTCCGGCACGAAGTTGTTGGCCGGGTCTTCCGTGGTGATGCGGCATTGCAGGGCGTGGCCGAAGAGCTTGATCTCCTCCTGCGGCGGCACGCCCGTTTCGCCCACGTTGCCGATGCGGCCACCCTCGGCGATGCGGATCTGGGCCTTGACGATGTCGACGCCGGTGACTTCCTCGGTGATGGTGTGCTCCACCTGCACGCGGGGGTTGACCTCGATGAAGTAGAAGTCCTCCGTGTCCACGTCCATGAGGAACTCCACCGTGCCGGCGTTCACGTAGCCGGCATGGCGCATGAGCTTCAGCGCCGCCTCGCAGATCTCGGCGCGCTTCTCGTCCGAAAGGTAGGGTGCGGGGGCACGCTCCACCACCTTCTGGTTGCGACGCTGAACGGAGCAGTCGCGCTCGAACAGGTGGACTATGTTGCCGTGGGTGTCGCCGAGGATCTGCACCTCGACATGCCGGGCGCGCTCGATGAGCTTCTCGAGATAGACCTCGTCGTTGCCGAAGGCGTTCAAGGCCTCGCGGCGGCCCTCCAGCACATTCTTTTCCAGCTCGTCGGCGGAGCGGATGATGCGCATTCCGCGGCCACCGCCGCCCCAGCTGGCCTTCAGCATGAGCGGATAGCCGATGATATCGGCCAGCTTCTTCACCTCCTCCATGTCATGGGGCAGGGGATCGGTGGCGGGCACCACCGGCGTGCCGGCCTCGATGGCGAGTTCACGCGCGGCCACCTTGTTGCCCAGTCGCTCCATGACCTCCGGCGGCGGGCCGACCCAGATAAGCCCGGCGTCCATGACGGCGCGAGCGAAATCCGGGTTCTCGGAGAGAAAGCCATAGCCTGGATGCACGGCGTCGGCGCCGGCCTCCTTCGCCACCCGGATGATGCCCTCGATGTCCAGATAGGCCTTCACCGGGCCCAGTCCGTGACCGATCAGGTAGGCTTCGTCGGCCTTGAAGCGGTGCAACGAGAGCATATCCTCGTCGGCATAGATGGCGACGGTGGAAATGCCCAGCTCGTTGGCCGCCCGCATGATGCGAATGGCGATCTCGCCACGGTTGGCGACGAGCAACTTGCGGATGCGGCCCTCGGGCTTGCTGGCTGTCACGGATGTTCTCCTTCGTGGCAGTCGTGTCGTTGTCTTCATTCATGAATGCGCCCGGGGTGCCGTCCGTCCGCGCGCCGCCCACTTTTAGGCAATTCGGCCGCAGCCGCCAAGCCCCACGGTCATGCGCCGCTCCGGCCCCGCGCCAGCACGGGCGACGAATGCGGGGAGGCAGGGAAGAAAAGATTTCGCATTTCGGGATGAAATGGCGTGATCCAGTATCCATATGCGCAGGACGAGGGACAAGACGAGCCGGCAAAATCTTCACCGCGCAGGGGAACGACCATGGAAAACTGGTTCACCGCCGAATTCCTGGCACGGCTGCAATTCGCCTTCACGGTTTCCTTTCATATCATCTTTCCGGCCTTCACCATCGGGCTGGCAAGCTTTCTCACCATCCTCAATGGCTTGTGGCTGTATACGCGCGATGCCACCTACCTGGACCTGTTCGAATACTGGAAGAAGATCTTCGCGGTGGTCTTTGGCATGGGCGTGGTGTCGGGCATCGTCATGTCCTACGAGTTCGGCACCAACTGGGCAGCATTTTCAGACAAGGCCGGGCCGGTGGTGGGGCCGTTGCTGGCCTACGAGGTTCTCTCCGCCTTCTTCCTGGAGGCCGGCTTTCTGGGCATCATGCTGTTCGGTCGCGATAAGGTGGGAGACGCGCTGCACATGCTGGCCACCGCCGTCGTGGCACTGGGCACGCCGATCTCGGCCTTCTGGATCCTGTCGGTGAACTCGTGGATGCAGACGCCGGCGGGATTCGTCATGGGAGATCATGGCCAGTTCCTGCCCAAGGACTGGTGGGCCATCGTCTTCAATCCGTCCTTCCCCTATCGTCTGGTGCACATGGTGCTGGCGGCATTTCTGACCACCGCCTTCGTGGTAGGGGCGGTGAGCGCGCTGCACCTGTTGCGTGATTCCCGCGACAAGGCGGCGCGTAGGGCCTTTTCCATGGCCATGTGGATGGCGGTGCTGGTCACCCCGATGCAGATCCTCGCCGGCGACCTGCACGGACTGAACACGCTGGAGCACCAGCCGGTGAAGGTGGCGGCCATGGAGGGGCACTTCGAGCGCGAAGGAGACAATCAGCCCATCTATGTCTTCGGCATCCCCGACCGCGAAGAGGAGCGGCTGAAGTATGCGGTGGGCATTCCCTACCTCGGCTCGCTCATTCTGACGCACTCGCTGCACGGGCAGATCAAGGGGCTGAAGGAGTTCCCGAAGGATCAATGGCCGCCGCTGGGTACCGTGTTCTGGAGCTTCCGGGTGATGGTGGCCATCGGCTTTCTGATGCTGGGGCTGGGGCTATGGAGCCTGTGGGACAGGTGGCGCGGCACGCTTTACGAGGACCGGCTGTTGCACAGGGCGGCGCTGGCGATGGGGCCGTCGGGCTTCATCGCGCTGCTGGCGGGGTGGTTCACCACCGAGGTGGGGCGGCAGCCGTGGCTTGTCTACGGTCTGCTGCGCACCTCCGAGGGGCTTTCTCCGGTGGCTGCGCCAGCGGTGGCGGCATCGCTCACGGGCTTCATCGTCGTCTACTTCTTCGTCTTCGGCGCTGGCATCTTCTATCTGCTGCGGCTGATGAACAAGCCGGTGGCGGCGGTGCGTGATCTGCCACCGGAGCACGAGGTGGAGCCGACCCCGGTGCTTTCACCTCATTTCGACCCGGATTTTCTGCCGCACGAAAACGGCGAGCATGGTGGGCGCTGAACAAGGAGGAGCGGCCATGGAACTGGACCTGGCATTCATCTGGGCGGTCATCATCGGCCTTGCCGTGCTGTTCTACGTGATTCTGGACGGTTTCGACCTGGGCGTGGGCATCCTGTTCCCGACGGGGCGGAACGATCGCGAGCGCGATGCGATGATGAACGCGATCGCCCCGGTGTGGGATGGCAACGAGACGTGGCTGATCCTGGGTGGCGGTGGGCTGTTCGCGGTGTTTCCGTTGGCCTATGGCGTGATCCTCTCCGCCCTTTACGTGCCCATCATCGTTATGCTGCTGGCGCTCATCTTCCGTGGTGTGGCCTTCGAATACCGCTGGCGCACGGTGCGCTGGAAGAAGGTGTGGGACGCCTCCTTCTTCGGTGGCTCGCTGGTGGCGGCGTTTTGCCAGGGCATCGCGCTGGGGGCGCTGGTGCAGGGCATTCCGGTGGAAGGCCGGGCCTATGCCGGCGGCTGGTTCGATTGGCTGACGCCCTTCTCGCTGCTCACCGGCGTGGCGGTGGCGACGGGGTACGCGATGCTGGGCGCGGCCGTTCTCGTCTACAAGACCGAAGGCGCCTTGCAGGAGCGCATGAGGAAGCTGGCGTTTCGGCTGGGCATCGCCACGCTGGCGTTCATGGGGCTGGTGAGCATCATCACGCCGCTGTTGCAGCCGGTGTATTTCAGGCGCTGGTTCAGCCTGCCGGGCATCCTGTGGACGATGGTGGTGCCGCTGCTGATGCTGGCGCTGGCCTGGCTGTTCTTTTCCGGACTGCGCCGGGGTAGGGAATTGCAACCCTTCCTGGCGGCGCTGGGCTTCTTCGTGGCGGGCTTCATGGGGATCGGTATCAGCTTCTATCCCTACATCGTGCCGCCCTCGTTGACCATCTGGGACGCGGCGGCGCCAGAGGCGACCCTGCGCTTCACGCTGGTGGGCACGGTGGTGCTTCTGCCCCTGATCCTGGCCTATACGGGCTATGCCTACTGGGTGTTCCGCGGCAAGGTGCGCGAAGGTGAAGGCTATCACTGAGCAGAAACATCCGGAGCCGAGGCGGCGCGCGGAAGCCTGTCCACTGTGGCGGTGGCTGGCGTGGTTCGTGGCTCTTTGGTTCGCCGGCGTGGCGGCGGTGGGTATGGTGGCGCTGTTGCTGCGCTGGCTGCTGAAGCCAGCCGGGGCCTGATGGGTCAGTCTCCGAGAGCCAGCCGATGCCGGAGCAGATGATACATGCCGCGCCAGGACAGGGCGTGGGCCGGCGGCAAGCGGTGGTCCGGTTCATGGCCTTCAGGCGGGCAGAGGGCCAGGCGGACGATGTCGGCCGGCGGCATCTTGCGCAGCAGGACATGCCGTATGGCGTCCGCCTCCTGCCGGGTCAGGTTCAGCCCCGGACGGCAAAGGGGAGCGGCATGGGCCACGGCGGCAGTGGCTTCGGCGTGGTGTCCCCGCGTCTTCAACGGCAGAGGCAGGATTTCCAGCAGGCCGTCGTGGCGCCGGCGCACGAGGGGCAGCAGGATGGCCGGCTCTGCGTCCTCGTCCAGCACCAGCATGGGCGTGGCCAGCATCTCCGTGCCACTGGCGCGCAAAACTTTCAGCCCATCCTCGCAAGCGTGCAGCATGGCTGGCGCGTTTGGCTGCGTCCGTTCCAGCTTGTGCGCGAAGGACAAGGCCTCCGGTGCGGTGAAGGAGGGCAGGCGCAGTGCCGACCAGTGGCGGCTGCCGGCGCGGATGGTGGCCAGCATGGCAGGGGGTGGAATCTCCCACGTTTCGTGCCGCATGGCGATGCTCCCGTGTCGTGACCATTCGGCCAGGGTGTTTCATTCCGAAACAACGCCTTTGCCTTTCGTTATCCGATCACGAGAGCTGCAAGGCATGTGCCAGCCGGCGGGAAGGACCGTCGGAATTCCCGTCCTCAGCCTCCTCCACGCTGAAAGACCGTGCGGAAGCGATGCAGAAAGGCGGTGCGCGCCGTTGCGTCGGGCAGACTGGACATGTCCAGCGTCACCGCCATGCGGGGCAGGGCGAGCGCACCAGTCCTTCGCGGTTCAAGAGGCCGCAGGCTGATCTCCACCCGGCAGGGATGCAGGTGCCAATGACAGGGATGGCGCTCGGAGATGGTCTTGGTCATTTCTCCATCCGCCAGGCGCCCGAGGATGCGGCGGAATTCCGCTTCATCCAGGCTCATGTCCAG
>JALVRJ010000036.1 GCA_027031305.1 Hyphomicrobiales bacterium
CGCGCGTGGCGACTTGCCCGGAAGGTGTGGCTCGTCCACCAGCACCTCGTGCTCGCCCACCATCACCGCATAGCGCACCACCGGCCCCAGGAACTCCGCGTGTGCGATGCGCACCGGCACGCACACCTCATCGGCGCACGCCTTCGCTTCCGCCGCCAGCAGCCGCGCCGCCTGCGGGCGGAACACGGCGTGCGCCGCGCCCTCCGGCTCCTCCGCCGCCACCGGCAGGGCGAAGCCGGCGGGCCCCTCGAACCACTTCCCACCATCGCGCGCCACCACCCGCCCTTCCAGCCGGTTGGCCGCTCCCAGGAAGCCGGCCACGAACAGGTTCGCGGGTTCGTCATACAGCTCCATGGGCGGTCCCACCTGCTGAATCACGCCGCCCTCCAGCACCGCCATGGTGTCGGCCAAGGTGTTGGCCTCTTCCTGGTCGTGGGTGACGAACACGGTGGTGATGCCCAGCTCGCGTTGCAGGCGCCGCAATTCGCGCCGCATCTGCACCCGCAGGTTCGCATCCAGGTTGGACAGCGGTTCGTCCAGCAGCAGCACCCGCGGGCGCACCACGATGGTGCGCGCCAGCGCCACCCGCTGCTGTTGCCCGCCGGAGAGCTGCGAGGGGCGGCGGTTCGCCAGCTCCGCCAGCCCCACCAGTTCCAGCGCCTCTCGCACGCGCGGGCCGATCTCCGCCTTGGGCACGCCGCGCTCCTTGAGCCCGAAGGCCACGTTCTCCCACACCGTCATGTGCGGCCACAGGGCATAGTTCTGAAACACCATGCCCACGTTGCGCTCCCACGGCGGCAGGGTGGTCACGTCCTCATCCCCGATGAGGATGCGTCCGCGCGGGTGCGGGCCGAAACCGGCGATGGCGCGCAGCAGGGTCGATTTGCCCGACCCGGAAGGCCCGAGGAAGGCGAACAGTTCGCCGGCGGCGATTTCCAGATTGATGCCGCGCAGCACCTCCGTGGCGCCGAAGGAAATGTGCAGATCCTCGATCCGCACCCGGCGCGATTCCAGCCGCGCTCCGCGTTTGCCGCCCCTGTTTTCCGGCGCCCGTGTTTTTTCCGTCGTGTGCATGAAACGTCGCCCCTTGTTTCCCGGTGGACGAGCCACCGGCCTTTTTCACACGCCCTGCGCCGCCATGCGTGCGTCCTGCGCCGCCTGCGCCCGCTGGCGCTCCACGAAACGGTGCGACAGCCACGTGGCGAAGCCGACGATGATGACCGCCAGCACGCCCAGAGCCGCCCCCGGCCCGCGCCCGGCCGCCGTCTGCATGTAAACGTAGATGCCATAGGACAGCGGCGCGTCCGATTCGCTGGACACCAGCATGATGGTGGCTGAAAGCTCCACCGCGGCGGTAGCGAACGCGGTGACGAACCCCGCCGCGATGCCGCCCGCCATCAGCGGCACGACGATGCGCCGCACCGTGGTGAAGCGCCCGGCGCCGAGGTTTTCCGCCGCTTCCTCGAGCGTCACGGATACCTGTTGCAGGGCCGCCGAACAGGCGCGCAGCGCATAGGGCAGGCGGCGGATGGTGAGCGCCACCACGATGATGATCCACCACGATGCCAGCGGCTTGCCCACGTAGGGCAACATGACGTCGTGAAACGAACGCAGGTAGCCAATGGCCAGCACCACGCCCGGCACCGCCACCGCCGCCGTGCCCAGGTAGTCCAGCACGTGCCGCCCCGGCAGGCGCGTGCGCTGCACGATGTAGGCAATCGCCGTGGCCAGCAACACGTCGAGCAGCGCCGCCAGCCCGGCGTAGAGCAGCGTGTTGGCGATATAGGGCCAGGCAGAGGTGAACACTTCCCGGTAATGCGCCAGGGTGAAGCCGTCCGGCAACACCGAGTAGGACCAGATGGTGCCGAAGGACAGCAGCAACAGGCCGAAATGTGGCGACAGTACGATCAGCAGGATGAGCAGGACCAGCGCATAGGCCGCGGCCTTTTCCCACGGCCGCAGGTCGCGCTTCAACAGCCCGCCGCCGCCTTTCTGCACCGAGGCGTAATCGCGCCCCTTCATTGACAGGTGCGCCACCCACAGCGACAGCAGCGAGAACACCACCAGGATGACGGAAATGACGTAACCCATCGGATCGGTGATGCCGATGGAGGAAATGCGCAAGTAGGCCTGCGGCGCCAGCATGGTGTTCACGTTCAGCAGCAGCGGCGTGCCGAGATCGTCGAACACCTTCAGAAACACAAGCGCCGCGCCCGCCACGTAGCCGGGCATGGCCAGCGGAAAGACGATGCGCCGGAACAGCCGCAGCCCGTGCGCGCCGAGATTTTGCGCCGCTTCCTCCAGCGAGCGGTCGATGGTGTTGAGGCTGGCGGAGAGGTTGATGAGAATGAACGGGAAATAGTGGATGGACTGCACCAGGATGACGCCGTTCAGCCCCTCCATGAACGGAAGGGTGACGCCGAAATACTCGTCCAGCAGCAGGTTCACCGAGCCGTTGGCGCCGAAGATCATCTGCATGGCCACCGCGCCCACGAACGGCGGCATGATCAGCGGCAGCACGCCCAGCGTCTGGATCAGCGCCGTGCCGGCGAAATTGAACCGCGAGGTGAAATAGGCCAGCGGCAGCGAGATGAACGTGGCCACCACCACCGACATCAGCGACACGTAAAGCGAGTTGTAGAAGGATTCGCGAAACAGCGGCGTGCGGAAGAAGTCCATGAAGTTGACCAGCGTCAGCGCGCCGGTGTCCACATCGACGAAGGCGACATAGACCACCTGCGCCACCGGAATGACCAGGAACAGCAGCAGGAAGGCAAGGATCGCCAGCGCCAGCAGGGCCGCGCCCTTCTGCGCCCGCCAAGCGGCGGCGAGTTCGCGCAGAAGGCCACCCGCCATGTCCTGACGGCCCGCCGTTACCGATGTGCCGGTGGCGCTCATGGAGCTTCTCCCGATGAAGGTTGAGAGAAGAAAACGAGCCGGATGGACGGCACAAGGCTATGGCTGCCCATGGAAACCTCCAAGGCACCCGGATTCGTCATTCCCGCGCAAGCGGGAATCCAGCAAGGCACGGTCGCACTCATGGATCCCCGCCTCCGCGGGGATGACGAGATATGAGAACCGCTCATTGGAGCACGTTTCTTCGCCATTTGTCGCAACCGCAGGCGTGAAAAAGCTATGCAGTGTAGCTGCACACTCCGGACAACCATGGTGCGGGGCGAGCGACGCGTGCCAGTCCGGCATGACCGGCGAACCGCCCCGCCCGCCGCCATCAGCTCACTGCGCCATGGCCTTGGCCTTTTCGGCCAGTTCCTTCGCCCTGGCGTAGTTGGCCTTCACAATGGCATCCCACTGCTGTTCCACCTCCGCCTGCCGGCCCGTCACCTTGTCGGTCTTCTTCTTGCGCTTCTTCTTGAAGATGGACGCGAACGCCGGATCCAGCGACTTCGCCTCGTCGATGGGCACCGCCGCCACCAGCGCGCGGGCCTCGTCCAGCAGCTTCTGCGCTTCCGCGTTCGGCTTGCTTGCCAGCGCCGCGGCGGCCTCGTGAATGGCCTTCGTCGCCGCCTTCAGGTCATCCAGCCGATAGGTGATCATCACGTCGAACAGCGAGTTGACCAGGTTGTAGCGCGCCTTGGACTTCTTCACGTCGAAGGCCACGCTGGCGGCGATTTCGCCCTTGAACGGATTGGGCAGGTGCTTCGCCGGGCCGTCATACAGCTCCGGACGCACCGGCAGGCGCTGGATTTTCGGGTCCAGCAGCAGCTTCTGCCCTTCCGGGGACAGCACGAACTCGATGAAGGCCGCCGCCGCCTTCGGGTGCGGCGCGTTCTTCACGATGGCGATGTTCGCCGGCACCAGCGCCGTGGTGGAGGGATAGCGGAACTCCACCGGGTAGCCCGTCGCCTTCGACGAAAAGCCGAAGAAGTCGATGACGATGCCGATGCCGAATTCGCCGGAATTCACCCCCGATGGCACGCCGAAGGAGCGTTCCGTCACCGTCTTCAGGTTGCCGCCGATGCCCTTCCACAGGGCCCAGCCGTCCTTCCAGCCCTTGCCCTGCAGCACCGTTTCCACCGTCAGGTGCGTGGTCCCCGAGCGCGACGGAGCCGACATGCCGACATGGTTGAAATAGACCGCCTTGGCGAGGTCTTCCCACTCCTTCGGCGCGGGCAGCTTCTTGGCCTTCAGGTAGCGGGTGTTCCACATGATGCCGTAGCCGGAGGCGGCGAAGCCCTTGTAATAGCCCTCCGGGTCGTTCAGCGGAAAGCTTCCGATCTTGTCCGGAATGCCCTTCGCCTTCACCTGGTATTTGGCTAACAGGCCGTCACCCTTCAGCACCTCGAAGGCGTCCGGCGCCGAGGCCCAGAAGATGTCGGAGGTGTTGTTGGAAGCCGTTTCCTGGATGTATTTCACCCCCGCGGTGGTCTTCTTCTTCAGCATGTCCACCTTGGTGCCGGGATATTTGGCCTCGAAGGCCTTCTTGAATACCCCGGTGAGATCCTTCGGGAACGAGGTGACCACCACCAGCTTGTTCTCGATTTCCGCCGCCTGGACGGAGATGGGCAACACCGCCGCCACCGACATCACGGCGGCGGCCATCAACGAGCGCGCGAACATGGTTCTGTCCTCCCTGAACGCTGTGAATTGACGCGCAATCCGCCGGCTTCGCGCCGGTCTTCTTGCCTGGGGCGGGCGCCCCGACGCCACCGGCGCGAGCCGCCGGTTGCATCCAGCTTAACCCTTTGAGGGGCGGCGTCAATGGCGCATTTGCCCTGTGTCAAGGCGAAGGGCGGGCGAGGCGTGGTTCACTGCCCGCGCGACCGATAAACAGGGGAACGCCGGCATGAAGATATTCGCGGCTTTCACCATGGCGCTGATGATGCTCGCCCCGGCGGCGGTGGCGAAGGACGCCGCGCGGCCGGACGCGGCGGCGCTGTATGCGAAACATTGCGCCGAGTGCCACGGCAAGGGGCGGCTGGGCGGCGTCGGCCCGGCTCTATTGCCCGGCAACCTCAAGCGCCTGCGCAAGCAACGCGCCGCGAAGGTCATCGCGAACGGGCGCGTTTCCACCCAGATGCCCGCCTTCGGTGACAAGCTGAGCAAGGCCGAGATCGCCGCGCTGGTGGACTACATCTACACCCCCCTGCCGCAAATGCCGGTGTGGGGCGAAAAGGAGATAGAGGCCAGCCGCCACATCCCGGTGGACGTGGATCATTCGGTCACGAAGCCGCAGTTCGACGCCGACCCGCTGAACCTGTTCGTGGTGGTGGAATCGGGCGATCATCACGTCAGCATCCTCGACGGCGACACCTTCCGCACCCTCGCCCGCTTCAAGAGCCGTTATGCCCTGCACGGCGGGCCGAAGTTCACGCCCGACGGGCGCTACGTCTTCTTCCAGTCGCGCGATGGTTGGATCACCAAGTATGACCTCTACACGCTGGACGTGGTGGCGGAGGTACGCGCCGGCATCAACACCCGCAACATCGCCATTTCCACCGACGGCACGATCATCGCCGTGGCCAACTACCTGCCGCACAACCTCGTTCTGCTCTCCGCCGACGACCTGAGCGTGGTGAAGATCATCCCCGCCGTTTCCACCGATGGCACCAGCTCCCGCGTCGCCGCCGTCTACCAGGCCCGGCCGCGCAACAGCTTCGTGGCCACGCTGAAGGACGCCCCGGAGTTCTGGGAAATCAGCACCGATCCGAGGCGCAAGGAGGCGCTGTATCAGGTGCGGCGGGTGAAGCTGCCGGCCATCGTTGATGATTTCTTCTTCGACCAGTCATACCGGCACATGCTGGGCGCCTCGCGCGACCTGAAGGGCGCCATCGTGCTGGACGTGGACACCGGCGAGGTCATCCGCAGGCTCGACCTGCCCGGCCTGCCGCACCTGGGCAGCGGCATCACGTGGAAGTGGCAGGACCGCCCGGTCATGGCCACGCCGCACCTGGGCGAAGGGCGCATCAGCATCATCGCCATGGACACTTGGGAGGTGGTGAAAACGCTCAAGACCCCCGGCCCGGGCTTCTTCCTGCGCTCGCACGAAAAGACGCCCTACGCCTGGGCCGACGTGTTCTTCGGCCCCAACCGCGACAAGATGCTGGTCATCGACAAGCGCACATTGGAAATCGTGAAGGTGCTCAACTACGCGCCGGGCAAGACCGTGGCCCACGTGGAGTTCGACCGTTACGGCAAGCACGCGCTGATCTCCGTGTGGGAACAGGACGGCGCGGTGCTGGTGGTGGACGCCAACACCTTCGAGGTGGTCAAGCGCCTGCCCATGAAAAAACCCGTCGGCAAATACAACGTCTTCAACAAGATCACGTTTTCCGAGGGCACCAGCCATTGAGCGGAGAAAGCATGTCCATCGCCTTCTGATCCGGCCTCGGCTCAGTGCGCCTCTTCCCAGTTGTCGCCCACGCCGGCGTCGGCGATGAGCGGCACCTTCAGGTCCACCACCGGCAAGTGGGCGTTTTCCATCACCCGGCGGATGACTTCGACGGCCTTTTCCACCTCCGCCTCCGGCGCCTCGAACACCAGCTCGTCGTGCACTTGCAGCAGCATCAGCGTGTTCAGCCCCGCCGCGCGCAGCGCCTCCGGCATTCTCACCATGGCCCGGCGGATGATATCGGCCGCCGTGCCCTGCATGGGGGCGTTGATGGCCGCGCGCTCGGCATAGGCCCGCACACTGGGATTGCTGGCAGAAACGCCCGGCACGTGCACCCGCCGGCCGAACAGCGTCTCCACGTAGCCGTGCGCGCGGGCAAATTTCTTAACGCGCTCCATGTAGGTCTTTATCTCCGGGAATCGCTTGAAATAGAGCTTGATGTAGCTGGCCGCCTCGCCGCGCGGCACCCCCAGCCGCCGCGCCAGGCCGAAGGCGGAAATGCCGTAGATGATGCCATAGTTGATGACCTTCGCCTTGCGCCTGAGCTCCCTGTCCACCTCCTCGGGCGGCACCTCGAACATCTCCGCCGCCGCCCGCGTGTGCACGTCCTCGCCCTTGCGGAAGGCCTCCTGCAGGCGCTTCACATCCGCCACGTGCGCCAGAATCCTGAGTTCGATCTGCGAATAGTCGGCGGAGATGATCTTCTTGCCTTCCGGCGCGATGAAGGCGGCGCGGATCTTGCGCCCTTCCTCGGTGCGGATGGGAATGTTCTGCAAATTCGGGTCGGTGGAGGCCAGTCGGCCGGTGGTGGTGGCGGCCAGCGAGTAGCTGGTGTGCACCCGGCCCGTCTGCGGGTTCACGTGCTGGGCCAGCGCGTCGCAATAGGTGCTCTTCAGCTTCATCAGCATGCGCCATTGCAGCACC
>JALVRJ010000037.1 GCA_027031305.1 Hyphomicrobiales bacterium
GAAAGAGGCGCGGGAAGAGAGGCTGAAGCCCCGGCCGCATCTCATCGAAACGCCGCTGGAAGAGCTCCTGACGCTGGACGAACCAGCCTTCCGCAAGATGTTCGCGGGCACACCGGTGCGCCGCGCCGGCTACGAGCGGTTTCTTGCCAATGTCTGCATCGCCGCCGGCAACAGCAACAATGTTGCCCTTGCGCCTTTGCTTGAACGCCTTTTGAGCGATAACGTCCCTCCGCTGGCCCGCGCCATGGCCGTCTGGGCACTTTCCCGGCGATTGCCCCCGGCGGAATTCGCCGCCCTGCGCCAGGCACGCCTGCCAGGGGAACGGGAAGCGCTGGTGCGTGCCGAGTGGGATGAACCGTCCCGAGCGGGACGATTCACCTGAGCGCGAAAGCGCGCTCTGCGGTGAATGGTTGACCTTGCGCCGCCTTTCGCCGTATAAGCGCGCACATCGGGTGCAGGCACCGTCCTTTCATGGGTGGCGCCTGCTTTTCTGGTTGAGAATGATCACTTGCTTTGAGAAATCCACGGGGTAGCTGACCATGCCCAATACCAAGGCGGCCAAGAAGGCTCTGCGCGTGGCGCAACGCCGCACCATCATCAACAAGGCGCGCAAGTCGCGCGTGCGCACCTTCATCCGCAAGGTGGAGCGCGCCATTGACGCCGGCGATCTGGAGGCGGCCCGGGAGGCTTTCCGCGCCGCCCAGCCGGAAGTCATGAAGGGCGCCCAACGAGGCGTCATGCACAAGAAGACAGCGGCGCGAAAGATCTCCCGCCTGCACCGCAAGATCAAGGCGCTGGAGACCGGTGCACAGGCCTGAGCCAACGAGTCGAAGCGACTAGGCACCACACCGCGCCAGCCCCTGGCGCGGTTTTTCGTTTCCATCGCGTGCCAGGAGCCTCGCGCCGATCAATCTCCGAGGGGAGGCAAGAGCATGAACGACGAGAGCAGGGAATCCTCGCACATCATGCCCACCTACGCGCGTGCCGATATCGCCTTCGAACGCGGCGAGGGTGCGCGCCTGTTCGACCTGGCAGGCAACGAGCACATCGACCTGCTGGCCGGCATCGGCGTTGTCTCCCTCGGCCATTGCCATCCGCATCTGGTGGAAGCGGTGGAAGAGCAGGCGAAGAGGTTGTGGCACGTTTCCAATCTCTACCATATCCCCGAGGCCGAAAAGGCGGCGGCTAGGCTGTGTGCCATGAGCTTCGCCGACGTCGTGTTCTTCAACAATTCCGGGGCGGAGGCCATCGAGGCCGCCATCAAGGTGGCGCGCAAGCACTTCGCCGCCGCCGGCGAGCCACGGAAAAACCGCATCATCACCTGCGAGGGCGCCTTTCATGGACGTACGCTGGGAGCGCTGGCGGCGGGCGGCAACGAGAAACACCTGGAGGGCTTCGAACCGCGCTGCCCCGGCTTCATCCAGCTGCCGCGCGAGAACGAGAAGGCCGTGCGTGCGGCCATCACGCCGGAGGTGGCGGCCATTCTCGTGGAGCCGGTGCAGGGTGAGGGCGGCATCTTCGCCTTTTCCGAGGAGTTCCTGCGCTTCCTGCGGGCGGTGTGCGACGAGCACGGCATTCTGCTCATTTTCGACGAGATCCAGTGCGGGATGGGGCGCACCGGGCGCATGTTCGCCTGCGAGCACGCCGGGGTGTGGCCGGACATCATGGCGCTGGCCAAGGGGCTGGGCGGCGGCTTTCCCGTCGGCGCCTGCCTGGCAACGCGGGAGGCGGCCTCCGGCATGGCGCCGGGCACGCATGGCTCCACCTTCGGCGGCAACCCGCTGGCCATGGCGGCGGTGAACGCGGTGCTGGACGTGATGGAAAATTCCGCCTTCCTGCCGCGGGTGTGGGAAGCGGCGGAAAGGCTGGACATGGCACTAAGGCGGCTGGCGGAGGATTTTTCCGACGTGGTGCTGGGCCTGCGCGGGCGCGGGCTGATGCGCGGGCTGCGCCTGAAGGACGGCGTGGCCAACGCCGATCTCGTGCGCCTGGCGCTTAAGGAACGGGTGCTGGTGTGCGGCGCGGGCGAAAACGTGGTGCGCCTGCTTCCGCCGCTCGTGATCACGGACGCGGAGCTGGACGAGGGACTGGCGCGCCTGCGCCGGGCGCTGGAGCGGCTGGCGCACGAAACGGGCTGAGCGGTGTGCCTGTGCGGCCTGCCTGTCAAGGGCGCGAAGCGCCGCCTTCGGCGGGCAACCCCCTTGACAGGCAGGCCGCACAGGCAAGGCTGGAAGTGTCCTCCCCCGATTGGGAAAAAAATGCAGGCTGCACTTTTTCTTCCCAACCGGAGGAGGCTGAAAACGAATGCTCCAGAGTGAAGTGAGAGGATCATGCCGCATTTCATCGACATCGCCGATTTTTCGAAGGAGGCGCTATTGCACATGCTGGCCGAGGCGAAGCGGCGCAAGGCCGCCCGCGCCGGGCAGCCGAAGGGCGCGGTGGACACGGATGCGCCGCTGACCGGGCGGGCGCTGGCGATGGTGTTCGAAAAGCCTTCCACCCGCACGCGCATCTCCTTCGACATGGCCATGCGGCAGCTGGGTGGCTCCACCATGGTGCTCAACGCCGGCGACATGCAGCTGGGCCGCGGCGAGAGCATCGAGGACACGGCGCGGGTGCTGGGGCGCATGGTGGACATGGTGATGGCGCGCGTGCACGGGCACGACAAGATCGAGGCGCTGGCCGAATTCGCGGGCATTCCGGTCATCAACGGCCTGACCGATCTGTCGCATCCGTGCCAGATCATGGCCGACTTGCAGACGCTGGAAGAGCACAAGGGCGCGTTGGAGGGCCTGACCGTGGCCTGGGTGGGCGACTGCGCCAACGTCACCCGCTCGTGGATCGAGGCCGCGACTCTTCTCGGCATGTGCATGAAAATCGGCGCACCTAAGGAGTATCAACCGGAAGCGGACGTGCTGGCCTGGGCGGCGGAGAAGGGCGGCGACATCGTCGTTACCGAGGACCCGGCGGAAGCGGTGAAAGACGCCGACTGCGTGATGACCGACACGTGGATTTCCATGCACCACAAGGAAGAGGAAAAGGCCAGGCGCATCGCCGAGCTGATGCCCTATCAGGTGACGCCCGAACTGATGGCGAAGGCGAAGCCGGACGCCATTTTCATGCATTGCCTGCCGGCGCATCGCGGCGAGGAAGTGGCGGCGGAAGTCATCGACGGGCCGCAATCGGTGGTGTTCGACGAGGCCGAAAACCGCCTTCACGCGCAAAAGGCCGTGCTCCTGCACTGCCTCGGCAAGCTTGTCTGATCTAGCCCGGCGTGATTTTCTGCCCGGGAAAGAAGAGCCCCGGAGATGCACTTTTCCCTTCTCCGGGCAAGAACGATATTCCCATGAAAATCCTCGAGGCCCTCGCCATGCCCCTGCCGCGTCTGCTCAAAGATCTGTTCAAGCGTCCACGTGTCGATGGCCCCGAGGAGCTGGAGGCGTTCTGGCAGGCGCGCGCCGCCTTCATCGCCCAGAAATGCGTCATTGAATATTGTCGTGCCCGCGCCGGCCTGAACTGGCAGCGGCTGTTTTCCGAGCCGCTTTTTCAGCGCGCCGTGCACGAGGCCAGCTGGCGCGCCTGGCGGGTTACCCTGCTCGACGTGGCCGAAATGCTCGACGCCACCTTCCGCCCCCATGTTCCGGTGCCCGACGCCATGCACGATTGGCTGCGTGAGGCGGGCGGCCGCATCATCGCCCGCCAGCGCCGGGAAATGCCGGACACCCTGGGCCCCGCGTTTGCCGAGGCCACGCACGCCCGCGTGGAAGCCCTGCTGGAAACGCTGCGCGCGCGCCCGCCCCTACCGGTGAAGGACATCGCCAGGCAGCGGGCACGGGAGGTGTTCGACGCCATTCCCATCCATCCCGACCTCAAGGCCCCGGACGAGGACTACGTGACGAACACGCTCAGGGTGTTCCTCGTGCGCGCCTGCGACGACCTGAAGACGCGCGCCGAGGTACCCTTTCTGGCGCGGCGCGTGGTTGGCGTTTCGAAGCGTTGAAAAAGGCTTGTCAGGCCCCTCCGCCCTCCTGTATATACGCCGCCAGGCCATTCGCCTGGGTAGCTCAGTTGGTAGAGCAGCGGACTGAAAATCCGCGTGTCGGTGGTTCGATTCCGCCCCCAGGCACCACTTTCCTTCCCCTCCTCACCGGCCCTTACGGTGCTTTTCCGCATTGTCTGGCGACCGCCTTCGTGATACCCAAGGCCTGATTTCACCCACGATCATGCAACTTGCGAGGATACGACATCATGACCGACAAGGATTCCGGCAACGGCCAGGCGCGCGAGGGCGCCGAGGCGCAGCAGCAGGGTGGTGAGCCGCAGCTGAGCGTTCTGGGGCAGTATCTGAAGGACCTCTCCTTCGAGAACCCCAACGCGCCACAGGTTCTCTCCCTTCAGGCCCAGCCCGAAATCAGGATCAACGTCAACGTCAACGCCAACCAGATGGGCGAGAACGACTATGAGGTGATCCTCGAGCTGGAGGCCCATGCCGAGCACGAGAAGCAGGTGATCTTCCACGTCGAGCTGGCCTATGCCGGTATTTTCCGCCTGCTCAACATCCCCCAGGAAATGCTGGGCGCGGCCGTGCTCATCGAATGCCCGCGCATGTTGTTCCCCTTCGCCCGGCGCATTCTGGCCGACGCCACGCGCGATGGCGGCTTCCCGCCGCTGATGCTCGATCCCATCGATTTTGCCGCCATGTATGCCCAGCGGATGCAGCAGGCCGAGGCCGAAGGTGGCGCCGAGGGTCAGCAGGCCAGCTGAGCGTTTTGACGCGTCATGGAAGAACGAAAACGCCAATGGCGCCCGCCATTGGCGTTTTTCATTGCCGTCAAGGCTTTCGCCGCCGCCCACGGCGGCGCGAGGACAATGCCAGGTTGCGCAAGGGCTGACCGTGAAACCGCCCGCGCCCCAACACGCCATGAGGCCCACATCCCCGCTCAACCACCTGGTTTCCACAATATCGGGTGGTTGGGCGGGGGAGTGGGCCGGAACCGCCCGCGCTTCAGCGCAAAAAAGAGCAACCCCGCCAGGAGCCGCCCTCTCGTCATGCCAGAATGCATGAAGGATCACGCAGAAAGCCCCGCGCCCCCACTTGGGCCCCATATCATGAAAGACAAGGGCTTGGGCGCGGGGCAGTTTCACCGGTCGGACATTACGCGATCTGGTATCAGTGCACGCTGGCCGGTTCCAGCTCCTGTTCGAAGAGATTGGCCAGCGCGCCGGCCTTGCTGTCGGCGATTAGGATGGGTTGGCCATCGGCGTGAAACACGCCGTAGAGCTTCGCTCCCGGCGGCGCGTCGATGGGCGCACCAATGAGACGCGCGGCCTCTTCCACCCGGATGGGGCGAATGTAGGCCACCTCGCCGCCGCCCATCCGCGCCAGGTCCAGCGGGCTGACCTGCCCGCGTTTCTCGGGCTTCTTGTGCGTCTTGTTCACGTTCATGGCGCTGTCCTGGTCTTGCTAGCCTTGCGCGTCCCGGCGCCTTCGCACGGGACGAAATTGCCTTTCATGACTGGCAGATGGTAACGATGATGCCGACGTTCAAGGTGCCTGGTCTCCGTGCTGGTAGGGCAAGGCATTAATTTTCTGGAAGAATTCCATCTTCCACCATGTCGCGGGAGTATTGGTTCATGTCCCTTGCGCACATCCTGTTCCTCGGCTTCGGCTATGTCGCCATGCACACCGCGCCGCAGCTGGCGGGGGCCGGCTGGCGCATCTCCGCCACCGCCCGCGACGAGCAGACCTTGCGCGCCATCGCGCGCGCCGGCCACGCCGCATATTTCTTCGATACCACCGCGCCACTGCCCGAGGACGCCTGGCAAGGCGTCACTCACGTGCTCAGTTCCATCCCTCCCGGGCCACGAGGCGACCCCGTCCTGCCCGTTCTCGCCAAGGCCCTGCGCGCCCGCAAGAACCGGTTGCGCTGGATCGGCTACCTGTCCACCGTCGGTGTCTACGGCGACCACGGCGGCGCCTGGGTGGACGAGGAAACTCCTTGCCGGCCCGTCAGCGAGCGCGGCAAGAGGCGGCTGGCGGCGGAGCGGCAATGGCTGGCCCTGCATGAGCGGCATGGCCTGCCGGTGCACATTTTCCGCCTGCCGGGCATTTACGGGCCGGGCCGCAATCCATTGCGCAAGGCGCTGGACGGCGCGCGCAAGGCGCTGGTGGTGAAGCAGGGCCAGGTGTTCTCGCGCATACACGTCGATGACCTCGCCAGCGCGCTCGTTGCCTCCATGAAGGCGCCGCGTGCGGGCCGGGTCTACAACGTCACCGACGACGAGCCCGCCCCGCCCCACGAGGTGGCCCTGTACGCGCACGCGCTGCTGGGACTGGCGCCACCACCTCTGAAGCCTTTCGAGGAGGTGGAGATGTCGCCCATGGCGCGTTCCTTCTATGGCGAATCGAAACGCGTCTCCAACCGGCGGGCGAAGGCGGAGCTGCGCTGGCGACCGAGGTATCCGACCTATCGCGAGGGCCTGCGCGCCCTGTTGCCGCTGGAGCGTCCACGCGGCACCTGAGGAGGGGGCACGGCCGAACGCGTCGCAACGCGGCCGCTTGCGCCCGGCCTTGACCACGGCCGATGCGCTTTTTAGGGTGCGCGACAAGGCGGCGCGGCTGCCCGCGGCGACCCGTTCCTGTTTCTGATTTGAGGAGATCTCCCATGGTCGAACACGTCACCGATGCCGAATTCGAAGAGAAGGTGCTGAAATCCGACAAGCCCGTGCTGGTGGACTTCTGGGCCGAGTGGTGCGCCCCCTGCCGCATGATCGCGCCGGTGCTCGACGAGCTCGACGCCGAAATGGGCGACCGGCTGAAGATCGTCAAGGTGAACATCGACGAAAATCCCAACACGCCGGCCACCTACGGCGTGCGCGGCATTCCCACCCTGCTGCTGGTGAAGGACGGCCAGGTGGTTTCCCAGCAGGTGGGCGCGGCGCCGAAAAGTGCCATCGTCTCCTGGATCGAAAGCGCCCTTTCAGCCTGACCCCCGGCGAGCCCGGAAAGAGCCTGCCGGCGCAACGCAACCGACACGCGACGCGCGTGCATGACGGCAAGTTCATGCGCGCGCTCTCCCGTTCCCGCCTCCGCCGTGCTATGACTGCGGAAAGAAACCGGATACGAGCGCAATGCCCGCCCGCTGAACCGACAGGCACGTGATGGCAATGGACAACCAGGTTTTCGACCCCTTCAATCTCGTGCTGCTGGTCATCGCCGTGGTCGTCGCCTGGCGGCTCTACGCCGTTCTGGGCA
>JALVRJ010000038.1 GCA_027031305.1 Hyphomicrobiales bacterium
AAGTCCACAAGACTGTGCGTAACTTCTTTTCGCTTCTTTCGCCTTGGCGGCGCGTGGGGCACTCTGTCGTGGTATCCTGCAAGGGATGCGGTGATTCGTTCCAACAGCCACGGCGGACCCATGAACAGCTCGGATACGCTTGAAAACATGCAGGAATTGCTCGCATCCATCCGCGAGGCGATCAACCATGCGCACGAGGAATCGCGTGCCGGGCGGAGCGCTGGCGGAGCGCCGGCGGCAGACGGACATGGCGGGCCCGGCCATGGGCGCGCACCGGCCGATGACAAGCCCTTTCCGTCCGTCCGGAGCGAACGATGGAATGATGCCACGATGGCGGATGGGGGAGACGAGGCCACTCATGCCCCCGGCGAAGAGCGGGCCGCCTCCACCATGGACGATGGTCGGGCAAGCGCCGTGGTGACGCCACTGTATCCATCGGCGCGGTGCGCGCCACGAGGGGGCAGCGCCAGCGAAAAGGCGCATGGAGCCACCGAACTTGGCGAAAAGCCCATGGCAGCGGTGGAGGCCCCCCATGGGCGGGGGGGCTCGCGTCTGTCACCGAAGGTGCAGGTGCGGGTGAAGAACGCCTTGGCGCGCATGGAGCGCATCGAAGCCGCGCGGCGGGCGCTGGGCGGAGAGGAAGCCCTGCGCCAGCTGGTGGCCGATCTCGTGGAGCCCTTGCTGCGGGAATGGCTGGAGGAGAACCTGGCCGACATCGTCGAGCGCCGGGTGGCCGAGGAAATTGCCCGCCTGACGCAGCGGCCAGCCACGCGCATGAAATCCGGCACGGCCTGAGATTCCGACACGCGCCAACGGCGAGCCCCTTGCGCACCTTCTTCGTCGGTGTTTATACGAAAGCCAACGGCGCGCGCCTTCGCGCGCCTTTTCATGATTCACATCGTGTGATTCGTATCGGGATTCAGCCACAAGGGCAGGGCAGGGAATGCTGGACAAGCACTTCGACCCCACGAAAGTCGAACAACGCCTCTACGAGGCATGGGAAAAGGCCGGCGCCTTCAAGCCGTCGGGCAAGGGCGAGCCGTTCTGCATCGTCATCCCGCCGCCAAACGTCACCGGCTCGCTGCACATGGGCCATGCGCTCAACAACACGCTGCAGGACATCCTGGTGCGCATGAACCGTATGCGCGGCAAGGACGTGTTGTGGCAGCCGGGCACGGACCACGCCGGCATCGCCACGCAGATGGTGGTGGAGCGCAAGCTGGCCGCCGAGGGCAAGCCGGGCCGCCGCGAGATGGGCCGCGAGAAATTCCTTGAGGAAGTGTGGAAGTGGAAGGAGGAATCCGGCAATACCATCATCAACCAGCTCAAGCGCCTCGGGGCGTCGTGTGACTGGTCGCGCCTGCGCTTCACCATGGACGAGGGGTTGTCTCGCGCCGTCTTGAAGGTCTTCGTCACCCTGTGGAAGGAAGGCCTCATCTACAAGGACAAGCGGCTGGTCAACTGGGATCCGAAGCTGCTCACCGCCATCTCCGACCTCGAGGTGGAAAATGTCGAGGTCGACGGCCACATGTGGCACTTCAAGTATCCGCTGGCCAATGGCGAGACCTACACCTATGTGGAGCGCGACGAGGAAGGCAACGTCATCCTCGAGGAGGAGCGCGACTACATCTCCATCGCCACCACGCGGCCCGAAACCATGCTGGGCGATGGCGCCGTGGCCGTGCATCCGTCCGACGAGCGCTATGCCCCCATCGTCGGCAAGCTGTGCGAGATCCCCGTCGGGCCGAAGCACCTGCGCCGCCACATCCCCATCATCACGGATGAATATCCCGATCCGAACTTCGGCTCCGGCGCGGTGAAGATCACCGGCGCGCACGACTTCAACGACTACGAGGTGGCGCGCCGCAACAACATTCCGCTCTACCGCCTGATGGACGAGCACGCGCGGATGCGTGCCGACGGCCTGCCGTACGAGGAAAGCGCGAAGCTTGCGGAAAAGCTGGCGCGGGGCGAGCTGTCGCCGGACGAGGTGAACATCGACGAGATCAACCTGGTGCCGGAGCACCTGCGCGGGCTGGACCGCTACGAGGCGCGCGAGAAGGTGATCGAGGAGATCACCGAGGAAGGGCTGGCGGTGATGGTGCCGGGCGAGAACGGCGAGCTGGTGCCGCTGGTGGAAAACAAGAAGATCATGCAGCCCATGGGTGACCGCTCGCACGTGGTCATCGAGCCGATGCTGACCGACCAGTGGTTCGTGGACGCTGCGGCGCTGGCTTCGGGCGCGATGCGCGTGGTGGAGCGCGGCGACACGAAATTCTTTCCCGCCAACTGGACGAAGACCTATTTCGAATGGCTGCGCAACATCCAGCGCTGGTGCATCTCG
>JALVRJ010000039.1 GCA_027031305.1 Hyphomicrobiales bacterium
GTGTTATACCACAATGCATAAAGAACCACGCAGAAGCCCCGCGCCCCGCCCAACCCCCAAATCATGAAAAACAAGGGCTTGGGCGGGAGCGCGGGGTGGTTTTACCGGTCTGCCTTTGCGCAACCCGGTATTATACCCATCGGCAATGAACAGGGGACATGCATGACGCCTGACCAGATACTGCTGTTCGCCATCATGGGCGGGGTGCTGGCGCTGCTGTTGTGGGGGCGCTGGCGGTATGACCTCGTGGCCTTCGGCGCCCTCGTGCTGGCGGTGATGCTGGGCGTGGTGGACACCAAACACGCGTTTGATGGCTTCGGCCACCCGGCGGTCATCATCATCGCGCTGGTGCTGGTGGTGTCGAAAGGGCTGGAGCGTGCCGGCGTGGTGGAAATGATCACCCGCAAACTCGTCGATTCCGCCCGTCCCCTCTGGCAGCACATCCTGTTGATGGGCGGGGTGGGGGCGGTTTTGTCCGCCTTCATGAACAACGTCGCGGCCCTGGCCATGCTGATGCCGGTGGACATGCAGGCCGCCGCGAGGGCCAGGCGCCCGGCGGCTCTGACCCTGATGCCGCTGTCCTTCGCCACCATTCTCGGTGGCATGACGACGCTCATCGGCACGCCCACCAACATCGTCATCGCCCAATTCCGTGAGCAGGCGCTGGGCGCGCCCTACCTGATGTTCGACTTCTCGCCCGTCGGCGTGCCGGTGGCGCTGGTGGGCTTGCTGTTCATCGCCGTCATCGGCTGGCGGCTCATTCCGCAACGCAAGGCAGGCGAGAACAGAGGGGCGGTGGCGCCAGAGAACTTCATCATGGAGCTCGTCGTGCCGGCCGATTCGCCGGCGGTGGGACGCACCCTCGGCGCGCTGAAAAAGGATGCGCGCGAGGCCGACGTGTGGTTGCTCTCGGTGGTGCGACGCGGCGAACGCGTGCGGGCGCGCAACGACCTGGAAATCCGCGCCAACGACACCCTGGTCATCGAGGGCACGCCGGAGGGGCTGGAGCAGTTCGCCGCGACGCTGAAGCTGAATGTTTCGCGCTCGCGCAAGCACGCGCGGCTGCTGGCGGACGCCATGAACATGCTGGAAGCCGTGGTGCCGCGCGAGGCGCGCATCGTCAACCGCTCGGCCGACGACATGCGCCTGCTGGCGCGCCACGGCGTGGTGCTGGTGGGCATCGCGCGCAAGGGGCGCACCATCCGCCAGCGCGTGCGCAAGGAACGCATCCGCCCCGGCGACATCCTGCTGCTGATGGGCCCGGACAACGTGCTGGAGGCCACCGCCCGCTGGCTGGGCGCCCTGCCGCTGAAGACAAAGCCGCGCGGCGTGCCGCAGCGGCAGAAGGCGTGGCTGGCCATCGTCCTGTTCGCGGCGGCCATCATCGCCTCGGCGCTGCAGCTGGTGTATCTGCCGGTGGCGCTGGGCGCGGTGGTGGTGGCCTTCGCCCTGTTCAACATCATGCCGCTCAGCCGCATCTACGACGCCATCGAGTGGCCGGTCATCGTGCTTTTGGGCTCGCTCATTCCCATCGGCGCGGCGCTGGAGCGTTCCGGCGGCACGGATATCATCGCGCAGGGCATCTTGTGGCTTACGCAGGGGCTATCGCCGGTCATGGTGCTGGCGCTGATCATGGTGGTGACCATGACGCTCTCGGATGTGCTGAACAACGTCGCCACGGTGCTCGTCGCGGCGCCCGTGGCGGTGGCGGTGGCCAACTCGCTGGGGGTGAATCCGGACACCCTGCTCATGGGCGTGGCGGTGGCGGCCAGCTGCGCCTTCCTCACGCCCATCGGCCACAAGAACAACACCATCATCATGGGTCCGGGCGGCTACGCCTTCAGCGATTACTGGCGGCTGGGCCTGCCGCTGGAGCTCATCGTGCTGGCGGTGTCCATTCCCATGATTTTGCTGGTGTGGCCGCTGTAAACGATATTCATCAGGCAAAGAGAAGCGCCAATGGCGATTTTCCGCCATTGGCGCTTCTTCGCCATTCTTTTCACGGCTTTTCGGATGTCAAGGACAAGGCCGCTTCGCGGTGGCCCGAAGGGCCATCCTTGACATGCGAAAGACCGTGAAACAGTGCATCTCTGCCTGGAATTGTCAGGCCCCGGCAAGCTCCTCGCGCAGGAAGGCCAGCACGTCCTGTTCCGCCACGTCGCGGGCGATGAAGGCCTCGCCGATATCGCGCGCCAGGACAAACACCAGCCTGCCGGCGGATGCCTTCTTGTCCTGCCGCATCAACTCCAGCAGCCCCTCCGGCGCGGGAAGGCGGTTGTGAATGGCGCGCACGTCCACCGGCAGGCCGACGGCGGAGAGATGCTCTTCCACGCGCCG
>JALVRJ010000040.1 GCA_027031305.1 Hyphomicrobiales bacterium
TCCTCGTCCGCCGCGTCGCGCACGAAGGAGAGCAGGGTGCCCACGACGCTCTGCGCCGTCTCCTCGTCCAGCCCCACCTTTTCCGCCACCGCGCGAATGATCTCTTCCATGTTCCGCCTCCCGGTCTTGCCGATTGCCAATGATCGAGGCCGTCCTGTCGCCCGTGGCGAGAAAACGGCGCCTGGGGAGGAAAAGAATGCGCCCGCGCGTGGAAAGTCAAGCCAATTGCGCGCGACGGGCGGCAATGCCGCGCCTTCAACCCTCCTCTCGCAGCGCCTTCAACCGGTAGAGCATCTCCAGCGCCTGCTTCGGCGTCAGCTCGTCCGGGCTTGTCTCGTCCAGCAGTTTCAGGATCGCGGCCGCCCCTTCCGGTGCCTGCGGTTCCTCCCGCGTTTGTTCGAGCACGGCGGAGAACAGGGGCAGATCGTCCACGATCTGGCGCATCCGCCGTGCCTGGCCGCCTTCCTCCAGCTGTCGCAGCACCTCGCGCGCGCGGCGCACCACCGCTTCCGGCAGGCCGGCCAGCCGCGCCACCTGGATGCCATAGGAGCGATCCGCCGCGCCCGGGCCGACCTCGTGCAGGAACACCACCTCGCCCTTGTATTCGCGCACCTTCATGGTGGCGTTGGCCAGGCCGGCCAGCCGCCCGGCGAGGGCCGTGAGCTCGTGGTAATGGGTGGCGAACAGCACCCGCGAGCGGTTGACGTCGTGGAGATGCTCGATGACCGCCCAGGCGATGGCCAGGCCGTCATAAGTGGCCGTGCCGCGGCCGATCTCGTCAAGGATCACCAGCGAACGCTCCGTGGCCTGGTGCAGGATGGCCGCCGTTTCCACCATTTCGACCATGAAGGTGGAGCGCCCGCGCGCGAGGTCGTCGGCGGCGCCGACGCGCGAGAGCAGCTTGTCGATGACGCCGCTGTGCGCCGCCCCGGCCGGCACGCAAGAGCCCATCTGGGCGAGCACGGCGATCAGCGCGTTCTGGCGCAGGAAGGTGGACTTGCCCGCCATGTTGGGTCCGGTCAGCAGCCAGATGGCCTTCGCCGGCACCCTCTGCGCCGCTTGCGGCGACAGCGGCGCGGCGGCGCGTTCCTCGTCCGACATTCCCTCGCTCGTGGCGCCGGAGGCGGCGCTCTCGTCAAAACCCGCCGGTTCGGCCTCTTCCCCGGCCAGCAGGAAGCAGTCGTTGGGCACGAAGGAGCCGCCACGCGCCGCGCGCGTCAGCGCCGCCTCGACCACCGGGTGGCGCCCGGCGCGCACGAAGAAGCGCCGCGAGGCGTCCACCACCGGCCGTGTCCAGCGATGCCGCACCGCCACCTCCGCCAGGGCCGCCTGCACGTCCACTTCGGCCAATGCGGCGGCCTTGGAGCCGATCACCTCGGCGGTGGCCAGCGCCCTGTCCAGCAGCTCCTCGAAAATGGCCAGCTCCAGATGCAGGGCGCGGCTGGCGGCGCTTTCCATCTTCCGTTCCAGTTCCGCCAGCTCGGTGGTGGTGAAGCGCACGGCATTGGCCATGGTCTGGCGGTGGATGAAAATATCCTTGTACGCGCCCTCGAGGATCTTCGGCGCGTTGGCCGCCGTCACCTCGACGAAATAGCCCAGCACGTTGTTGTGGCGCACCTTCAGGCTCCTGATGCCTGTCATCTCGGCGTATTTGGCCTGCAAGGCAGCGATGAAGCGGCGGCTTTCGTCGCGCAACTGGCGCAGCTCGTCCAGCTCGTGCGAATACCCCGGGCGCACGAAGCCGCCATCGCGTGCCAGCAGGGGCAGTTCGTCGGCCAGCGCCGCGCGCAGGACTTCCTCGAGTTTCCCGTCAGGCGCCGCGAGGCTGGCCAGCATCTCCGCCAGCAGCGCCGGCGGCTGGTCGACATCCGCCACGCCGCCCATGGCGTGGGCCAGCGCGCGCGCCGCCGCCAGCCCGTCGCGCAGCGCCGCCAGATCGCGCGGTCCGCCCCGCCGCAGGCTCAGGCGCGACAGGGCGCGCTCCATGTCCGGCGCCCGGCGCAGGCCTTCGCGCAGCTCCTCGCGCAGTCCGGGACGCTCCACCAGCCATTGCACGGCGTCCAGCCGCGCGTTGATCGGCTCTACAACCGCCAACGGCGCCGCCACGCGCTCCGCCATCAGTCGTCCGCCGGCCGGCGTGCGGGTCAGGTCCAGCACCGACAGCAAGGATCCCTCCCGCGCGCCGCCGTGCGCGCGCACAAGTTCCAGCGAGCGGCGCGCGGCGGCGTCGATCTGCATCCAGCGGCCGCGCGCCGCGCGCGCCGGCGGCCGCAGAACGGGCAGGGCGCCGACCTGGGTCAGCGAGATGTAGTC
>JALVRJ010000041.1 GCA_027031305.1 Hyphomicrobiales bacterium
TGGAGGGAAGCGGCCATTTTTCCGTTCATGAGAGGCCTGGCAAGCGTGACGCTTCCGACAACAGCATCAGCATCGTGACGGAGAGGGTTTCATGAACATGTCGCGTTCGAGGTGGTTCGCGCGCGCCTGGGTGGTCGCTGGCGCCATGACGGGGCTGCTGGCCATGGCCGACGTGGCGCTGGCCGACCTGAAGCTGTGCAACAAGACCAACAGCACCGTTGGCGTGGCGCTGGGCTACAAGGATGACAAGGGCTGGGCCTCGGAAGGATGGTGGAACATTCCGCCGCAGAGTTGCAAGACGCTGTTGCAGGGCAACCTGATCGCCCGTTACTACTACATTTACGCCATCGACTATGACAAGGGCGGGGTGTGGAGCGGTCCGGCAAAGATGTGCACGCAAGACAGGATCTTCACCATCCGCGGACGCAAGAACTGCGAGGACAGGGGCTACAAGACGCGCGGCTTCTACGAGGTGGACACGGGCGAGAAGACCGATTTCACCATCATGCTGCGCGAGGACAGCGCGCACCGGCGCAAGAAATGAGCCGGTCGGCACCCCTGGGTGCGTGAGGCCGGCGTGACTGCGATGATCATGACGCCGCCCGCCCAGGGGGGAGACCGGGCGCGGCGGGCGATGAAGCGAGGGGACGTATAGAGCGGTGAAACGCGAACGCAAGGTCAAGATCCTGGCCACCCTGGGGCCGGCTTCCGATACGGAAGAGAAAATCGAGGCGCTGTTCCTGGCCGGTGCGGATGTCTTCCGCATCAACATGAGCCATTCCTCGCACGAACAGCTGAAGAATTACCATGACATGATCCGCCGCATCGAAGAGCGGCATGGCCGGCCCATCGGCATTCTGGTGGACTTGCAGGGGCCGAAGCTGCGCATCGGCGAAATCGCCGACCCGCCAGCCATCCTGGAGCCGGGAGATACCTTCGTGCTGGACAATGATCCCACGCCGGGGGACGCCACGCGCGCCTACCTGCCGCACCCGGAAATCTTCGAGGCCATCCGGCCGGGAGATCAGGTGTTGCTGAACGACGGGCTGATTCGCCTTTCCGTGCTGGAGGTGGAGGAAGGGCGGATCGTCACCCGCGTCATTTATGGCGGGCCATTGTCCTCGCGCAAGGGCGTGAATCTGCCCGACACCGTGGTGCCACTGTCTGCGATGACGGACAAGGACAAGGAAAACCTCGATTATGCCTGCGCGCTGGGGGTGGACTGGATTGCCTTGTCCTTCGTGCAGCGGCCCGACGACGTGGCGGCGGCGCGCAAGCGCGTGCGCGGGCGGGCCGGGGTGCTGGCCAAGATCGAGAAACCGGCGGCGCTGCGCTGCCTGCGCGAGATCATCGAGCTGTCCGACGCGTTGATGGTGGCACGTGGCGACCTGGGCGTGGAGCTGCCGCTGGAATCGGTGCCGGGCTGGCAGAAGCGCATCACCCGCGCCGCACGGCGCGCCGGCAAGCCGGTGGTGGTGGCCACCCAGATGCTGGAATCGATGATCGAGAACCCCTCGCCGACGCGGGCGGAGGTGTCGGACGTGGCCACGGCGGTGTTCGAGGGGGCGGACGCCATCATGCTGTCGGCCGAATCGGCGGCCGGCAAGTGGCCGGTGGAGGCGGTGATGACCATGGACCGCATCGCCCAGAACGTGGAGAGCGATCCGAACTACCGCGACATCATCCGCAGTCAGCTGGAAACCCGGCCCGAGCCGACGACGGCGGATGCCATCTCGGCGGCGGCGCGCTCCATCGCGGAGACGCTGAAGGTGTCCAGCATCATCAGCTACACCTCTTCCGGCGCCACCGGCCTGCGCATCGCGCGCGAGCGCCCGGAGGCGCCAATCATCGCGCTCAGCCCCAAGATCGAGACGGTGCGGCGGCTGTCGCTGGTGTGGGGATTGCACTGCGTGGTGACGGAGGATCCGCGCGATCTCGACGACATGGCGGACAAGGCCTGTCGCATATCCTTCCGCGAGGGCTTCTCGATGATCGGCGAGCGGGTGTTGATCACCTGTGGCGTGCCGCTGGGCACCCCGGGGGCCACCAACATGTTGCGGCTGGCCGACATCACGGCGGAGGTGGTGCGCCAGGAACAGGCGCAAAAACAGGCGCCGTGCGCTCCGGCGACGCCGCCGGAGATGAAATAGGCGGGGCCGTGGCGGCGGTGGCGCATGGGCGCCCCTTGTACTGCCATGCGCGCCGCCTAACGAGTCCCTCGTGATGTATTCATAATGCATTGATATTGCTGTTGTATTTTTCGTCTCGAAGTAATGGGTTTTGCAGGAAGACGGCAGTTTCGGCCGATTTCC
>JALVRJ010000042.1 GCA_027031305.1 Hyphomicrobiales bacterium
GGGCTATCCTAGATAAAGGGGTTGCTGTTTCACAACTCATTGAATGTCAAGCACGGCCCTACGGGCCGCCGCGTAGCGGTTTCATGCTTGACATTCAATGAATTGCGAAAAGAATGACAAAGAAGCGCCAATGGCGAAAAATCGCCATTGGCGCTTCTCTCAACCCTAAAAATCATGCCATGCAGATATTAAGAAATTACCATCATTTCAACGATATAAAGCGACACTGAGTGATTTGTCCAGGGCAGCCCCTTATGAAAAACAAGGGCTTGGGTGGGGGCGCGGGGCAGTCGCACCGGTCAGACATCATGCGATCTGGCATCAGGCCTCGTCATCCTGTGCGCGGACGGTCTCCGCCCTTTCGCGCAGCGCTCGCGGCAGCAACAGGCGCAGCTTCTTGATGCGGCGCGGATCGGCGTCAAGCACCTCGAACTCCAGGCCCTCGTCGAAGCGAACGATCTCGCCGCGCGGCGGCACCCGGCCCAGGCGGGTGAACAGCAGGCCGCCGACGGTGTCCACCTCCTCGTCCAGGTCGTCGGGCAACAGGTCCATGCCGATGAGCCGCTCGAGTTCCGCCAGCTCCATGCGGGCGGAGACGACGTAGCCGCCCGGCACGGGAATAGCCTCCTGGTCGTGCTCGTCGGTGTCGTGCTCGTCGGAAATCTCGCCGACGATCTCCTCGATGACGTCCTCGATGGTGGCGATGCCTTCCGTGCCGCCGTATTCGTCGATGACGATGGCCATATGGATGCGGGTGGACTGCATTTTCAGCAGCAGGTCGGCGGCGGGCATGGAGCTGGGCACGTAGAGCACCGGCCGCAACAGTGACGAGGCTCCCACCGGCACGGCCAGCACCTGTCCGGATACCACGAGGTCGGGCATGGTGGCGACGGCGTCCTCGGGCTGGCGCATGTGGGCGTGTTGCTTCAAGTGGCGCAGCAAGTCCTTGATGTGGACCATGCCGATGATGTTGTCCAGCGACTCGTCGTAGACCGGCAGGCGCGAATGCAGGGCGCTAGCGAACACCTCCATGAGCTCGGCCAGCGGCATGTCCGCCGGAACGGCCACGATATCGGCGCGCGGCACCAGGACATCCTCCACGCGCAGGCCGGAAAAGGTGATGAGCCGGCCCAGCATTTGCAAGCTCTTGCGGTCCTCGGCCAGCTGGCGCCCGTTTTTCTCCAGGGCGGCGGACGGCAGGAGCTCCTCCAGCTGCGAGCACGCGGCCTGTTCCCTTCTGCCACCCAGCAGGCCACGCACCCATCGCCACAGGCCGCCCTCGCGTTCCTTCCGTGGCGACGATGGCACGCCTTCCTCTTTCACGCGATTCAGCATTTCCCTGTTCATCGTTTTCATCTTCGGCTGACGGCGGGGCGGGCCTGCCCACGCGGCTCATTCACGCGGTTCGGCATATGGATCGGGCAGCCCGAGACGCGCCAGCGCGGCGCGCTCAAGGGCTTCCATGTGTTCCGCTTTCACCGCGTCCCTTTCGTGATCGTATCCCAACAGATGCAAGATTCCGTGAATGACGAGCCAGCTGAGGTGTTCGGACAAATCCACGCCGCGCGTGGCGGCCTCGCGCCGCATGACACCGCCAGCCAGCGCCAGGGACCCCAATGGCCAGGGCACGTCGGGCACGAAGGGTGCCTCGGCGGCGGGAAAGGAGAGCACGTTGGTGGGCCTGTCTTGACCACGCCAGCGGGCATTCAGGCAGCGGATTTCCGCATCATCGGCAAGCAGGATCTCGATGCGCGGCGGCACGCCCTCCCTTTCCACCACCGCGCCGTCCGCCGCCGCCACGGCCAGCGCGGCGGCCACGGCACGCCCGATGACGGCGTTCAGCTGGCGCCGCGGCAGCGGCCAGGCTCGCGGGGCGCTCACCTCCAACTCCACCACGGCCGCCGGCCCGTCTTGCGGGGTGGTGCCTGGCGGGGGCTTCCGGTCCGGAGCATCGGGGGCTTCGGGCGTGCCGCCAGCGGCCTTCTCCACGCGCGTGGTCATGACGGGCGCGCCTCTTTCCTGGCCTCTTCGGCCTCGTGCGCATCGTAGGCCTCGACGATGCGTCCCACCAACGGATGGCGCACGATATCGGTCTCGTCGAAGCGCACCACGCGGACGCCCTCGACGTCCTCGAGGATGTCCACGGCGTGCTTCAGGCCAGAGGCAACGCCGGCGGGCAGATCGATCTGCGACAGGTCTCCGGTGATGACCATGCGCGCGCCTTCGCCCAAGCGGGTGAGGAACATCTTCATCTGCATGGCGGTGGTGTTCTGCGCCTCGTCGAGGATGACGCAGGCGTGCGAGAGGGTGCGCCCGCGCATGAAGGCCAGCGGGGCGATCTCGATGGCGCCTTCGGCCATCATGCGGCTGGCCCGCTGCGGCGTGAGCATGTCGTGCAGGGCGTCATAGAGGGGACGCAGGTAGGGGTCGACCTTTTCCTTCATGTCGCCGGGCAGGAAGCCCAGCTGCTCGCCGGCCTCCACCGCCGGGCGCGAGAGGATGATGCGCTCCACCTCGCCGGCCAGCAGCAGGCCGACGCCGTGGGCCACGGCGAGATAGGTCTTGCCGGTGCCGGCCGGACCAATGCCGAAGACCAGCTCGTTCTTCTCCAGCGCCTCCAGGTAGCGCCGCTGGCCGGCAGAGCGCGGGCGGATGACCTTTCGCCGGGTGCGGATCTCGCGCGCAGGCGCCTTTGCCTGCTCCGCCGGCAGGGCGGTGAACAGGCGCAGGACGCCTTCCACTTCCGCCGTGTCGATGTCGTGGCCCTTTTCCGCGCGCTCGTAGAGCTCGCCCAGAACGTCGCGGACAATGGCGCGGTCGCGCGCGGTGCCGCCGCGCAAGGTCAGATGATTGCCGCGCGCCAGAATGTCCACGCCCATGCGATGCTCGATGAGGGTGAGATTGCGGTCATGCTCGCCGAAGACCAGGCCGGCCAGGTGGTTGTCCTCGAAGGACAGCGTGATGTCGATGTCCGATCCGGTTGCGGCGCCCTCGGCCCGATGCCGCCCCGCCGGGGCCGTTTCCGCTCGCCGTGTTTGCAGGTGCTTGTGCAGTGAGTTCATTCCCTTCGTTGTCATCATTGCCGTTGGATATTGGCCCGAACGGACGCCGGAAACGGCACGGTGGTCGCGTTCCGGGCGCGCGGTTTGACTGCCCACAGCATATTCCAATCCGGGCATGGCGTAAAAATGGCGAAGGGTGTTTTCACCATGCACCAAGCCCTTCATGCGATGACATGGGCGCCCAAGGCGTTCTTGCCAATGTCCGTCACCCGCACCCGCACGATGTCGCCCACCTTGTGCCCCACACCCGGAACATGCACGGCCTGCAACCAGGGGGAGCGGCCCACCAGCTGGCCCTCATGTTTTCCCGGCCCGGTAAGCAGCAGATCGAATTCCTTGTCCAGAAAACGGCCGTTGAATTCGCGTTGCTGTTTCGCCAGCAGCTCCTGCAACCGCGCCAGCCGCTCGCGCTTCACCTCTTCCGGCACCTGCTCTTCCAGCGCCGCCGCCGGGGTGCCGGGGCGGGGCGAGTAGCGGAAGGAATAGGCATGGGCGTATTGCACCTCTTCCACCAGCGCCAGCGTGGCCTCGAAGTCGGCTTCCGTCTCGCCGGGAAAGCCGACGATGAAATCGCCGGAGATGGCGATGTCGGGCCGCGCGGCGCGGATCTCCTCGATGAGGCGGATGTAGTCTTGTGCCGTATGCTTGCGGTTCATGGCCTTGAGAATGCGGTCGGAACCCGCCTGAACCGGCAGGTGCAGGTAGGGCATGAGCTTGTCGTTTCCGGCGAAGGCGGCAACGAGCGCACCGTCCATGTCGTTGGGGTGCGAGGTGGTGAAACGCAAGGCGTGCAGCGCCTCGATGCGCGCCAATTCTTCCAGCAGCCGGGCGAGGTTCCACGTCGTGCCATCCAGCCCCTCGCCGTGCCAGGCATTCACGTTCTGGCCCAGCAGGGTGATTTCCCTCGCGCCCTTCTCCACGAGCCTTTCCGCCTCGCGCAGAATGTCGGCGGCGGGACGGGAATATTCCGCACCGCGGGTATAGGGCACCACGCAGAAGGTGCAGAACTTGTCGCAGCCCTCCTGCACCGCCAGGAAGGCCGCCGGTGGCACGGCGGGCGGGGCCTTGGCCTTGCCGTCCAGCTCGGCGAACTTGTCTTCGGCGGGAAAGTCCGTCTCCACCATGTGGCGCTCGCCGGCGTCCAGCCGTTCGACGAGATCGGGCAGGCGTTGGATGGCTTGCGGGCCGAAGATGAAATCGATGGCCGGGGCGCGCTTCAGCATGGCCTCGCCCTCGGCCTGGGCCACGCAGCCGGCAACCGCAATGGCCATGTCCGCGCCCCGCTCGCGGCGCTTTTCGCGCAGTTGGCGCAGGCGGCCCAGCTCGGAATAGACCTTCTCGGCCGCCTTCTCGC
Organism: Hyphomicrobiales bacterium; assembly: GCA_027031305.1. Classification (GTDB taxonomy): domain Bacteria; phylum Pseudomonadota; class Alphaproteobacteria; order Rhizobiales; family Aestuariivirgaceae; genus Thermopetrobacter. The sequence continues at coordinate 4,417 of JALVRJ010000042.1, forward strand.
GGATGTGGCAGGTGTTGAGGATGACGAGATCGGCCTCTTCCGGCGTATCGGAAGGTTGAAAGCCCTTCGCGCGCAAAACGTCCACCATGCGCTCGCCGTCATAGACGTTCATCTGGCAGCCGAAGGCCTTGACGAACACCGTGCGCGGCCGGGCCCGCGCGGGCGCGGTTTCGGCATTGGCGGATATGCGGTTGGTAACGTTCATGCGCTCATTCGCCTTTTCAGGGGCTTTCGTGGATAGCCCTTAGCTGTTTCACAACGGCTTGAATGTCAAGGGCGCGAAGCGCCGCCTTCGGCGGGTAAACCCCTTGACATTCAAGCCGTTGCGAAAAAAATGGCAAAGAAGCGCCAATGGCGATTTGTCGCCATTGGCGCCTTTCTTCGATAAATTTCTTGCCAAGTAATGCTTCGACATTCCGTTCTTATGTTAGCCAGACGCGTGCGCCAATTAATCCTTTCGCCCCATCCGTCAGATCTTCCAACCCCAGTGCATGGCGACCACGCCACCGGTCATGTTGCGGTAACCCGCGCGCTCGAACCCGGCATCGCGTATCATCTGCAAAAACGTGTCCTGGTTGGGAAAGCGGCGAATGCTTTCCACCAGATATCGATACGGCCCGCCATCGCCCGTGACCTCCTTGCCCACGGCGGGGATGACGGTGAAGGAGTAGGCATCATAGAGCTCCTGCAACCCCGGAATGGCCAGCTGCGAAAACTCCAGGCACTGGAACCGCCCGCCGGGCTTCAAGACGCGGTGCATCTCGCGCAAGGCGATATCGATATGCGGCACGTTGCGGATGCCAAAGGCAATGGTGCAGGCGTCGAACGTATTGTCCGGGAAAGGCAGGGCCTCGGCGTTGGCGGTGACGAAATGCAGCTGCTCGGGGCGGCTTTCACCTTGCGCGCGCGTGCGGCCCTCGTGCAGCATGTCGTAAGAGCTGTCGGCCAGTGTCACTTCCGTTCGCGGCCCGCCATGATCGACGATGCGGAAGGCGATGTCGCCGGTGCCGCCGGCGACGTCGAGCACGTGAAAGGGCGTGGTCTTCGGCACGTGCAGGGCGGCGACGAAATCGTCCTTCCACAGCCGGTGCAGACCAAATGACATCAGGTCGTTCATCTCGTCGTAGCGGCGCGCGACCTGCGAGAAGACCTCGTTCACCAGCTTCTGCTTCTCGTCCTCGGCCACCTCGCGGAAGCCGAAGGAAAGGGTGGCGCCTGCGTCGTCGGGGCGGGCCATGGCAGCATTCTCCACAACAAAGGCCCATTGCGTCGGGCCGTTGCCTTCTTTCCCCGTTATATGGCGGTGGAAAGACAGGCGCAATGCACGGGGGAAGCAGGGACCGGGGCCCCCTTAAGAATTTGGCAATATCTCCCGTAGCAAGGTAAGTTCGTGGAAGTGCAACTCTTGATGGAAATGGCGAAGCGGCATGAACCGGGGCACGGCGACAACCATCTGGGCGGCCTTGTTGCTGGCCACCTTGGCCAGCGAGGCGGAAGCGGCGCAACTGAATTGCAGGTTCCGCGTCGACAACATCGATTTCGGCGATGTCTACGTCCTTTCCGGCAGTGGATATTCCTCCACCGGCAACGTGCGCGTGCGCTGCCGAGGCAATCCCTTCCAGAATGTCACCATCTGCCCCAACATCGGCACGGGCTCCGGCGGCACGACCATGAATCCCAGGCAACTGGACAAGTGGGGCTCGAGCACGGCGAAATTGAACTTCAACATCTTCTGGCCGTCCGGCTCGAACATCTGGGGAAGCTTTCCCGGGCCGCCGACGCCTCCGGTGTGGCACATCCAGCTAGACGCCACCGGCCGCAAGACGGTGAACTACGCCATGCCAGCGGAATTGTTCGGTGGCCAGCAGACGGCTCTGGTGGGCGTTTACTATTCGAACTTCAACAATTACACGGCATTCGATTATCTCGACGGCACGCATGGCGACTGTTCCGCCGCAACCAAGAGCCGCTCGCCGCGTTTCAGGGTTCGGGCCAGGGTGCGGAAGGAATGCCTGGTGTCGGCCACGGACATGGACTTCGGCCAGGCAGGCAGCCTCAACGCACCGGTGGACGCCACCGCCACCATCACCGTGCAATGCAACAACGACCTGGCCTACAAGATCCGCATCGACGGTGGGCACACCGGCACGACGGACCCGGAAAACCGCAAGATGACCAATGGCACGCAGGACATCACCTATGGCATATACCGTGACGCGGCGCGCACGCAGGGCTGGGGGCGGTGGAACAGCAACGACGTGAACGCCACCGGCACCGGCTACGCGCAAACCTTCACCGCCTATGGCCGGGTATTCGCCCAGCCAACGCCGCCGCCCGGGGTCTACACGGACACGCTTACGGTGACGGTGGTGTATTGAACCGGGGGAACGAAGGAAGCCTGAGCACGGCGGGAGTGACGCCCGCCAGGAAAGGAAAATGGTGCTGCCGGAGTGATTTGAACACTCGACCTCTCCCTTACCAAGGGAGTGCTCTACCCCTGAGCTACGGCAGCAAGGAAAAACCGGATGGCGCGGGGCGCGCCAAGGGGTGTTCGTGGCTGCGCTTATGGCCCGATTTGGCGTCGATTTCAAGTCCCAATCGGAACGACGAAAACGCCTGCGGAGTCGCCCGTGAACTATGGCTTTTGCATCTGATTGGCGGCTGAGGGAGGCGGAGCGAAGGCCAGCTGCAACAGGGCCAAAAGGATCGTGATGATCCAGTTGATCAGCAGCCGGAAATTG
>JALVRJ010000043.1 GCA_027031305.1 Hyphomicrobiales bacterium
GCGTGGGCGCGGCCTCGTCAATTGAAAAAATCGGTCGCCGCCCTACAAGATGCCGCACGTATATCACGACATCATCGACAGTGCGCCAGCCGTGTCTCGCCGAGGCCGCGCCCACGCCGTCCGGGCGGAAGTGGAAACGATGAAGTGCGCCATCTTGCAATCTTCGGAAGAGCTGGCGCGGGCCGCGCCCGCCTGGCGGCGGCTGGAGGAGCGCGCGCCCGGCGATATCCAGGCCTTCCAGACCGCCGAATGGGGGCTGGCCTGGGCCGAGGCCATGGGCCAGGATGACACCCACGAGTGCCGCCCCCGAGTGGTGATGGTTACCGACGCCACGGGCGAGCCCCTCCTCGTCTGGCCGCTCATGACCGAGAACTATCCCCTTGGGCTGAAGGTCATCTCTCCGCTCAGCGATCCTTTCGGCCAGTATGCCGACATCCTCACGGTGCTGGACGGGGAACGGCTGAAACAGGCCCTCAACCTGGCAGTGAACACCCTGAGAAAGACGAACGCCGATCTCCTGCGCTTGCGCCATGTGCGATCGGATTCCACCCTCGGCCTGTTTGCCCGCGATCACCTCCATTCAACGGGCGAAGACATCGGCGCCCCGTGGCTGGACCTCACGCCGTTCTCGCGCCCGGAAGAACTCGACGGACGCTACAACCGAACCCAGCGTCGGCGCCGCCGCAAGATCCACAAGAATCTGCAACGGTATTTCGGCGCGGAACCAGTTTTCGAGCGCGTCACCGACGGCGGTGAAATCCGCCACCAGGTGATCCAGGCCCTGCGCAACAAACGCCTGTGGCTGGACGAAAAGGGGCTGGTTTCACGCGCCCTTTTTCGCCGCGAAACGGTGGAATTCTTCTGTGCCCTGGCTCGGCACTCCACCAGCCACGAGAAGGGGCTGGAGTTCTGCCTGACGGTGCTGAGGGTGGGCGATGAAGCCCTCTCGTGGGAAATTGGAATGCGTTACCACGGCCGGCATTACGCCTATCTCACCGCCCACAAGCCGGAACTGACCGACTTTTCCATCGGCCGCCTGCACATGGACCTCTCACAGAAGCTGGCCATCGCCGATGGCATGAAGGCCTTCGACCTGTTGGTGCCCAACGACCCGCACAAGCATTCCTGGAGCTCGCACGTCGAACCGGTGCGCAACCATTTCCTGCCATTGACCCTCCGGGGCTTCCTGGCGGGGCACGGATACCTGCGTTTCGCCCGTTCCCTCATGCGACGGACGTATTACGCCCTGCCGTCCCGCGTGCGCAGAATATTGCAGGAATGGAAACACGGGCGCGCCAATTGAAACGGATGCCAACCCGCCAGGCCGGGGGAATGCGGACAAAACGGGCCCGTGCCTTTGACACCGGCGGCGCACCTGTTCCATCCTCCGGCACCATGCACCGGACAACCCCCTTGAACTGGCGAGGCGACATGCTGGATTTCTGGGCCATACTGGGCGGACTGGCGTTGAGCATGGGCCTGAGCTTCCTTGCCGGACTCGTCGTCGGCATTGCCGACGGCATGGGCATGTTGCGCCAGGCACCGGACCTTTTGGAAACGGAAGGCGAGGAAGAGCTGGAAGAACTCGAGCGCCGCCTGGCCCGGGATCTTCGCAACGACACCACCTTTCACATTGGCACGCTGATCATCTCGCTGCTGGCACAGGTCCTTGCCGGATACTACACGGCCCTGTGGGCGGACTTCTCTCCGTGGCTGCACGCGGGGCTGATGGGCGCCCTGGCCGTGGCCATCACCTTCCTGTTCGACTGGCGCAAATACGCCCCCGCATGGGTCATGTGGGCCTGGGTGTTCCTCGCCGTGCCCGCCTCCCTGGCCGGCGCCTGGATGATCATCGACTGACTCCCTCCCCTACCCCTTCACCAGCGCCGCGGCCAGTTCCTTCAATCCCGGCCTTTCCGCTGCCACGAAGGGCATCGGCCGCACCTGGTCCAGCGCCGCCAGCCCGATACGTGCGGTGAGCACGCCGTTCACCACCCCCTCTCCGAAACGTGCCGACAACCGTCCCGCCAGCCCCTTGCCCAGCACGTGCGGCAGGAACGCGTCCGACAGCGCCAGCGCGCCGGTCAGCGCCAGGTGCGCCAACACCATGCGCAACAACTGCCATCCCCCCAGCAACCCCGGCCGCCCGCCATAGAGCGCCGCCAACTGGCGCAACATGCGCACGTTGCGCAATCCCACGACGAGAACATCCAGCGCCGGCGACGGCACGATGGCCGTCAGCGCCGCCACGTCGCGCGCCGCGCGCAACAGGATGCGCCGCGCCTGCGCGTCCAACGGCGCCATCAGC
>JALVRJ010000044.1 GCA_027031305.1 Hyphomicrobiales bacterium
CGCCACTTTCGGCAGCTCGCCGACGATCAGGTATTCCTTCGAGCGCCGGTCTATCAGCCCCCGCGCCGCCATGTCGCGCAGCCGTTCCTTCAGCTCGATGCGCGCCGCGCCCTTCAAACCGAAGGCACGGGCGATCTCGCGCTTGCCCACCTTGCGGCCACCTTGCGCCTGCTGACGCAGGAAGGTGAGGATGTCCTCTTCGCTCGGCACCACGCCGGTGCGGCGTGGAAAGGGAGGGGAAGCCTTCTTCGGCTTCGGGTCGGTCTTTTTCTTTCTCGGCAAGGGAATCGCCCCGTGAATGAAATGTTCGGAGACATGGCTTCAGCCGAGTTATGCGCGAAAACGCCCACCGTGGCAACGCGGCGACATGCGCGGAGGCTGGCCGCAACGGATGTTTGCCAACGGCAGGGGAGCGCTCGGGGAAATTGCGCGCTCCCGGAAGGGCGGATGGGCCTTCATGCGTTCATTGCAAGGCGGCCTTGGCCCGATTGACATGCCTGCGGCCTTTCGCCGGGCTTGCGAAGGCGGGAAACTGCGTATATACGGGGTGCCGCTCTATCCCGAAGCGGAACAGGAGAGCGCCGGGCCGGCCCCTACCGGGTGCGGCCTCTTTACGTGGGGCGAACAAGGGTAACGAGCAGGAACCTGAAGCGCCTCTGGGTTTCACATCTGCTGGTTGGGGAGGACTTCCGATGAACGAGCGGAGCCTCTTCCAATTGGGGATGGACCTGGACGCAGGCACCACCCAAACGGAAGAACATGCGAACGACGCCGTAAACACCGTTATCGAAACCGCCCGCGAGGCCCTGCAACCGGGCCATGCGCGAGGCGTTGAAACCGTCGCCCACGATGGCGAGGACCGAAAGGACCACTTCGTCCGACGAAACGGCAAGGTCTTCGCCGGCACCCACCTCATCGTCGAGCTGGCCGAGGCCGAGGGGCTGGACGACCCGGCACGCATCGAGAAGGCCTTTCTCGACGCCATCGAGGCTTCCGGCGCCACGCTGTTGCACATCCACCTGCACCGTTTTTCGCCACAGGGCGTTTCCGGCGTCGCCGTGCTGGCCGAATCGCACATCTCCGTGCACACGTGGCCGGAAAGCGGCTATGGCGCCTTTGACGTCTTCATGTGCGGCGACGCCGACCCGCACAAGGCCGTGACCGTGCTGAAACAGGCGTTCAACGCCGGCGTGGTGCAGGTGCAGGAAATCCATCGCGGGGAGGGTCTGGTCGGATGAACGACGAAAAGCCCATCAACGAGCCCATCGAGATCCCCGGCTGGTGGATCGAGGACCTGCATTATGGCTACCGCCAGATGCTTAAGATCGACAGGCTGTATTACGACTCGAAAACCGAGTCGCAACGCATCCTCGTCTTCGAGAACGAGACGTTCGGTCGCGTGCTGACGCTCGACAACATCCTTCAGACCACCGAGAAGGATGAGTTCATGTATCACGAGATGATGGCGCACGTGCCCATCCTGGCCCACGGCGCCGTGCACTCGGTGCTCATCATCGGCGGTGGCGACGGCGGAATGCTCAAGCAGGTGGTCAAGCACAAGGCCATCGGCCGCATCGTGCAGGTGGAGATCGATCCGGAAGTAATCGAGTTCTCGAAGAAATATCTGCCCATGCTCTCCGACGGCGCCTTTGACGACCCGCGCTTCGAGCTGGTCATCTCCGACGGCGCCAGGTATGCGAAGGAGGCCGAGGACACCTTCGACGTCATCATCGTCGATTCCACCGACCCGGTGGGCCCCGGCAAGGCGCTGTTCACCGAGGAATTCTACACCGACCTTTCGCGCCTGCTGGCCGACGGCGGCGTGGTGGTGACGCAGAACGGCATTCCCTTCACCCAGGCCGACGAGGTCATCAACACCATGGCCGCGTTCAGGAAGCTGTTCGTGGACTATGCGTGTTACACCTCCACCGTGCCGGGCTACGCCGGTGGCCAGATGTGCTACGGCTGGGGCACCAACGACCCGAACCTGCGCAAGGTGCCACTGGAGGTGCTCCAGCGCCGCTACGAGGCGGAGAAGCTGGACACGAAATACTACACCCCGGAAGTACACATCGCCTCGTTCGCGCTGCCGAAATACATCCGTGATCTGATCCCCCAGCGCGAGGCCATCAGCATTCCGGATGCATCGGAGAAATAATGCCGTCGGGCCGGCGCCGAGCCGCCTCAAGCCGGCCCGACACCGAATCCTGCGGATGAACTGTGCGCATGCCCTGTAATAATCCGCCAGACGGCGGACGCCTTCCCTGCATAT
>JALVRJ010000045.1 GCA_027031305.1 Hyphomicrobiales bacterium
CCGCCCCATGATGGGCGCCAGGTCCAGCGTGATTTCCTCGCGCTTGCGCCAGCCCACGGCCACCCACGGATTGGACGGCGTGAACTGGAAATAGGGAAACTTGTTGATGACCGTGATGCGGTGCTCCTTGCCAAGCGCTTCCTTCAGCTCGTAGGCCGCGGGAATGCCGCCGATGCCGGCGCCCATGACGACGATGTGGGCCATGATGGATCTCCCCCTGCTTTCCTTGTTTATCGTTATGATGTCAGTCCGAAACCGGAAGGCTCCACACATCCCTCGCCGAGCCGTTCCCATGTCCGGAGATTTCGTAATGACACACGCCGTCCGCTTGCGCAAGGCGCCGACGCGCCCGGACAACTCCGGGCGGGGATGAAATGTCCCTTCCGGAAGCAAGCCCTAACCCCTGCCGCCGGCGCGGGCGTTGATGGAATCATGCGCCTCGCGAATGCGCGCCGGCCATCGGCTCTTGATGAACGACAGCACCGCCAGAATGTCCCGTTCCGACAACGTGCCCCCGAAGGCGGGCATGGTGCCACCAATGCGCACGGTTCCATCGCGCACGAATTGCACCAGCAGGTAGTCCGGATGGTGCCACGTGTGGCCGGATTCGTCATGCGCCGGGGCCAGCCCGCGGCGGTTGCGCCAGCCGGCCTGCCCCTCCAGATTGGCGCCATGGCAGTTGGCACAAGCCCGCGCGTAAACCTTTTCGCCCAGCGCCACCAGCGCCGCGTCGTCCGGGCGCAACAGCCCCGCGCCTCGCCCCTGCACGGCCGTCACGGAAGACATGCGGGAGGCCCGCATCCTGTCCATCCACACCCATCCCACCACGGCGATGCCGGCAATCAGAAAACCGGTGGTCAGCGCTCCGGAAACTTTCATGCGTGCTGCTCCTGCGTCTGGTTTCTGCGAATGCATTTCATTGACGATTGTGGCCGCAGATGGGAAAAAAGAACAGCCCCTCCCGCATTCACATTTGCGAGAGGGCCGGACGAAACCCAACCCGACTGAAGCTCAAGTCCTCGTGCGGAAATCTCTGACGCCCGCGAAATTCAGGCTTCCGAGCCGAAGCTGGTATCTATCGCTCCCGCCGGCGGTGTCAGCCCCGCCAGGCGGCATCCGCGAGCAATGGGCCCACCGTTGAAGATGGCATAGAGATATTTCATCCCGCCTTTTTCACCGAAGCGGCCTTCGAGCGCCTCATGCAGGCGCCTGAGCGGCGGCTCGGCCTCGTCGCGATAGGCGCCCTGCAAGGTGCGGATCACCTCCCAGTGATCGTCCGTCAGCGCAATACCCATTTCCTCCGCCAGCCGTTCGGCCATGTCCGGACTCCAGCTGGCCGGCGCGTCCGGGAACCCGGGCGATGGCCGCACCGCGCCGGGACGGGTGAATTCTTCCATGGTTCTCGGCATGGGCGTTTCCTCCTTTTCCTGCTCGTCGTTGAATGTTCCTGTTGCCGACGCACGCCCCCGGCAACCACTTCGCAAGGGTATATATGGTTTTCCATATATGCGCAGCCTATCACGGATTGTACCGAATCCAAAGCCCGCACGTGCCGGAACGCCACACGCGCGGCTTGCATGAAGACGTGGAATCCGCTTGAATGAAACGGAGGCGAAATGAACCACGTCTCATTTTTTCACCATCGGGAAAAGGTGCGAGGCGAGGCCATGCTGCTTTCCGACACCCAGGCGCTCAGGCTCTGGCACGATGTCGTGCTCGATCAGGTGCGCGACGATCTGCCCGACCTGACCCTGCGCCAGATGGCAGTCCTGCTCACCGTCTACCTGGAGCCGCCGCCGCACACCGTGCGCGCGCTGGCGAAAAAGCTCGATGTCACCAAGCCGGTCATCACCCGCGCGCTGAACACCCTGGGCCAGCACGGGCTGACCGAGCGCCGCCGCGATCCCAACGACAGGCGCAACGTGCTGGTGCAGCGCACGCTGAAGGGCGCGCTGTTCCTGGAAACCCTGGCCGATGCCATCCGCCGCGCCGCCGAGGCGGTGGCCGAGCTGCCGGACCTCGACGAGCCTTCCGCGCCAACACCCGATGCCGGAGCGACTTCCCTTGGCTGATCCGTCCACGCGTCCCGCCACCTGCCCGCCATGCCTCGTCTGCCGCTGGGCCTCAGCCCCCGTGAAGCGCCAGCCCCGAGGCCGCGCGGAAATGGTCACGCAGGTCCTGTTTGGCGAGCAGGCGCTGCTGCTGGAAGAAGTTCCGCTGCCGCCCGCCTCGCGCGAAAGGGGCTGGCTGCGCGTGCGCCTGTTGCACGATGGCTACGAGGGATACGTGCCGCGCGAGGCCTTCGACCTGGCGCCACGGACGCACGATACCGCCGACGGGGCCGCGACGGCATCGCCACATGTCGTCGGCGTTCCGCAAACGCTGCTGTTCCCCGGGCCCGATATCAGGTCCAGTCCCACCCAGCCTCTGTTCATGGGCACGCCGCTGTCCGTGGCGGAGCCAGCGGGCGAGGATGGGCGCTTCCTGCGCCTGGCGAGCGGCGGTTTCGTCGTCGCCCACCACCTCCGTCCCGCGCAACCCCCGCCGGCCAGCGACGCCGCCACAATCGCCGAGATGTTCCTGCACGCGCCATACCTGTGGGGTGGCCGCACCATTGCCGGCATCGACTGCTCCGGCCTGGTGCAGCTGGCGCTGACCATGGCCGGGCACGAGGGCGTGCCACGCGATTCTGGCCCGCAGTCGCGCCAGGTCGGCGAGGAACTGCCGCTCGCCTGGCTGGAGGAGCCTCAACGCCTGCGCCGCGGCGACCTGGTGTTCTGGAAGGGGCACGTGGCCATGCTCACCGCCCCGGACGCCATCATTCACGCCAACGCCCACCATATGATGGTGGCGTGCGAATCCCTGCCCGAGGCCATCGGCCGCATCGTCCGCCACGGCGGCGGCCACCCGCTGGCCTTGCGCCGCCCCTGACGAACCTCTTCACGCACCGAAAGGCGCCGGCACCGACGATTGCAAAATCATCCGCGCTGTAGCACACAGGGGATGCAACGGGTTCGCCCCCGCACGCCACGCACATGGAAGGGCCATGCAGACGCACTTCACGCCAGAGCAGCTGCGCCAGCCGGACATCGCCGCCGCCAACCAGGAGCTGCGCAAGTGCGTGCATTGCGGGTTCTGCATGGCCACCTGCCCCACCTACCTGCTCACCGGTGACGAGCTGGAGGGCCCGCGCGGACGCATCCATCAGATCCGCACCATCCTCGAGGAAGATCGGGCCGACCCGCCGTGGGCGGTGCTGCGTCATCTCGATCGTTGCCTCACCTGCCTCTCCTGCACCACCACCTGCCCCTCCGGCGTTGGCTATGACCGGCTCATCGACATCGCCCGGCGCAGGACGGCGCGCGCCGCCAGCCGCCCACTGGCCCGCCGATTGTTGCGTCAGGCCCTCATGCGGGTGGTGACGCAGCCCACCCGCCTGCGGCCAATGGCCAGGCTGGGACGGCTCGTCGCGCCGCTCGCGCAGCCCCTGTTCGAGGCGGTGCCGGCGCTCAGGTCCTTCACGGCCTTGCTGGATCCCCTGCGCCGCCAGCGTCCGGCCCGCCCGCTGCGTGGCGACTACCCACCCCTGGACGATGGCCCGGGAGGCGGCCGCCGCGTCGCCCTGCTGACGGGCTGCGCCCAGGCCGTGTTCGGCCGCGCCATTTCCGAGGCCACGCTGCACGTGCTGCGCATGGCGGGTTTCCACGTCGTCATCCCGCCCGCCGCGGGCTGTTGTGGCGCCATGGAACGCCACCTGGGCGAACAGGAACGTGCCCGCCACCGTGCCGCCGCCAATGTCCGCGCCTGGCTTGATGCGAAGGTGGAGGCCGTTGTCATCGACGCCTCGGGCTGCGCCGGCATGGTGAAGGACTACGCCGATCTGTTGGCCGGCGACGCCAGGCTCGCCGAGCCGGCGCGGCGGCTGGCGCGAAACGCCCACGAACTGGCCGAGCTTCTCGCCAGCCTGCCACGGCGTCCCGCCTGGCGCGCGCCGCGGCCCGCCACCATCATGTGGCACGCCCCCTGTTCTCTCACCCATCACCTGCGCACGCCCGACCTGCCAAGGGATCTGTTGCGGGATGCCGGCTTCACGGTGCTGGAACCGGCGGAGGCGCACCTGTGCTGTGGCGCCGGCGGCGCCAACGCCGTGCTCGAGCCGGACGTGGCGGCGCAATTGCGCGCCCGCAAGCTCTCCCATCTGCAACTGCCCGGCGCCGAGGCCATCGCCAGCGCCAATTTCGGCTGCGTCCAGCATCTGGCGGCGGCGGCGCACCTGCCACTGGTTCATTACGCCCAGTTGCTCGCCTGGGCGCTGCATGGCCCCGATCCGCTCTCGCGCGCCGCCAACGCCTCCCGTGGTGCTCCCGCCGCACCTCGCTGCGACTCCGGTCTCTGCACGCATCACTGAGCCATCCCAAGGCTCTGCACGTGGTCCATTTCCGCCTGTTTTTCAAATGCTTCCATGGGCCTATGGCTGTGCGACATTTTATCCTGTATAACCTCATGCGAATTGGCGTATATCAATGATAACTCATATTAGAATATCATCATATAAAAGAGTGAGGATGTGAAACCGGCTGTGCAACAAATCCAGGTCCGCGGAAAACGGACCGGGGAAGAAGAGAGGAAAGGACGGAAATCATGAAATCCTTCACCAACATGCAAGCGGGCGCCCTTGCCATCAGGCGGTTCATGCTGGCCGTTCTGCCCATGCTGGCGCTGATCGTCTCGGCACTCCCCTTCGCCACCGCGCCGGCCAGGGCGGGCATGGCCGGCAACCTGTTGTTGCCGCTGGGCGGTCACAAGCAGGCACCGCTGGATTTCACCTTGCGTGATGTCATGACCGGCAAGGAAGTGCGGCTTTCCAGCCTCCGCGGCAAGGTGGTGGTGGTGAACTTCTGGTCCATCGCCTGCCCACCGTGCCGGGCGGAAATCGAGACGCTCAAGGACCTGTGGAAAAAACTCAAGGGCCTGGATGTCGAACTCATCACCGTGCACGTCGGCGCCGACGCCAACAAGGTGCGCGCCTTCATGCAGGAAAAGAACATCGACATGCCCGTGCTGCATGACGAGTTCGAGAACGTGGCCAAGGCCTGGGGCGTCATGCATCTGCCGGTGACCTACGTGCTCGATACCAATGGCAAGCTGGCCTTCATCGCCTTTGGCGCGCGCAATTGGAAGAACCCGCAGATCACCCGCCTGCTGCTTACCCTCATCTCGCCGCTGCAAGGCTCCGAGTGATACCAGCCTGCATGAAGCCTGACCGGTACAAGCCGCCTCGCGCCCCCGCCCAAGCCCTTGTTTTTCATAATTTGGAGGTTGGGTGGGGGCGCGGGGCTTCTGCGTGGTTCTTTATGCATTCCAGTATGAGCTCTTGGCCCGACATCATGGCGCAAGCCATCACGGGGCGGCGTTGTCCGCCCCGTTTTTCTTGGGCGATGGAATGGCGAAAGGCCGCTCAGCCGCCGCAACCGCAGTTGAACTGGTGCGCCATCAACAGCGCGTCCACCGGCGCCTTCCGCCCCTTGGCGTAATATTTCGGCCGCTTGCCCATCACCTGGAAACGCAGCCGTTCATACAGCGCGATTGCCGCCGCGTTGTCTTGTGCCACCTCCAGGATGATGCGCTCCGCCCCCTGCATGGCCATGCCCGCCATCAGCGCGCTAAGCAGCCGCGAGCCGATGCCGCGCCGCCGCAGGCCCGGCGCCACCGCCAGCGTCAGAATCTCCCCGTCCGTGCCCAGCAGCCGGCCCATCACCATGCCACAGGGATCGGACCTTGCCTCTTCTCCGGCCCGCAGCGCCAGCATCGCCTCCGTACCCGGGACGGACAGCATCTTCGCGATGCTCTCCGCGTCCCATCCCGCCGCCCCGAAGGCCGCGCGATGCAATGCCGCAAGCACCTCCGCGTCTGCTTCACGCGCTGCCCGCAGGCGCACCTTCTCGCGCACTTTGGCCGTGCCGCCCGCAGCCGTCGCGGAATGCTCGTTCATGCCGATTCTCCCTTGCTGCTTCGTGTCCGCGGGGCCACGCGCGGTTCTCCCGAGGAAAGCCGCTGTTCATCCTTCGTCGCCTCGATGGCGGCCCGTGGCCAGTCGACGCGCACGATCGCCCCGTGCGCCGGCTGCGGCCGGTTGGCGATGCTGATGGTGGCGCCGCCACGCTCCAGCAGCGTCTTGGCGATGAAGAAGCCAAGCCCCATGCCGACGTCGAAGTCTTCCTCCTCGCCACCATCCGCCCGCGCCGGCCCGTTCATGTTCCCGCGCGAGGTCACGTAGGGTTCTCCCAGCCGCTCCATGATCTCCTCGGCAAAGCCCGGCCCGTCGTCGCTGATGGTCACGGAGATGTGCTCCTCGTCCCACCGCGCCTCGATTTCCACCCGCGATTCGGCGAAGTCGCAGGCGTTCTCGATGATGTTGCCCAGGCCGTAGAGAATGCCCGGGTCGCGGCGGATGATCGGCTCCGGTTCCGCTTCCCCGCTTTCCGGGGCCACGTCCATCACGATCTCCAGGTCCGGGCCGCGCAGCGGTTCGACGATTTCTTCCAGCACGGCGCTGATTTTCGCCACCGCCAGCATGGCGTCGCGTCCGGCGCGATGGTCCGCCAGCCGCGCCAGGATCTCGCGGCATCGCGCGGCCTGCTCGCCGATCAATGCCATGTCCTCGCGCAGCAGGTTCATGGTCGCCGCGTCCGGCACGCCGTCAAAGGTTTCGCACACCCGGCGCATTTCCTGCGCGGTAACGGAAATGGTCGCCAGCGGCGTGCTCAGCTCGTGCGCCGCCGCCGCCGCCAGGCCATCCAGCGCATACAACCGTTGTTGTCGGGCCAGCGCCAGCTCGGCCGCGGCCAGGGCGGCGGCCATCTCTCGCGCCTCCCGGGCGATGCGCAACACGTAAAGCGCGGTGAAGCCGATACCGGAAAGCAGCCCCATGAGAATGCCGAAAACGTATAGTTGCGGCAGCTCCAGCGGTTGTCCGGGATGCCAGGGCAGGGGATGATGATACACCGCCAGCAACGCCACCAGCGCCAGCGTGAAC
>JALVRJ010000046.1 GCA_027031305.1 Hyphomicrobiales bacterium
GTATTAGGCCATGGTGCAGGCGCTTGCCGAGGCGGGGAGGTGGGGAACCTTCACAGGGCACCTTCGTGTTGCAGGTGGCCCAGCTTCCAACGGCAGGCGGGGTCGTTTTCGGCAAGCGAGGCGAGATAGGCGCGGATGGTTGCGATGTCGACCTCCATTTGCGCCTCCAGCTCCGCCATGCCATCGAACTTCCTGTCCTCGCGGATGAAGCCGACGATGTCGACGCACAGCCGCGCGCCATACAGGTCGCCGGAGAAGTCCAGCAGGTGCACTTCCAGCAGGCGCGGCCCGCCCGTTTCGAAGGTGGGGCGGCGGCCAATGTAGCCGGCGCCGAACCAGCCGGAAGGATGTGGCATGGGCGGCAGGGCGTTCATGTCCAGCGGCTTGCCCGGCTGGCCGGGCATGTCCATGGCCGGGCGCACGCGAGTGGCATAGATGCCTTCCTTCGGCTCGGCGCCGGGGGGCAGGGCGATGTTGACGGTGGGAAAACCCATTTCGCGCCCGCGCGCATGGCCGGGCAGCACCTCGCCACCCACCATCCACCAATAGCCCAGCTCGCGCATGGCGGCCTCGACGTTGCCATGGCGCAGATGCGCGCGGATGGAGGAAGAGGAGAACGGAGCGATGCCGTCATCGTCGGTGACCTGCTCGACGATGGTGACGCCGAAGCCATGTTTTTCACCCAGTTGGCGCATCAGTTGCGGACTGCCCTTGCGACCATGACCGAAATGGAAGTCGTAGCCGGTGACGACGTGCGCGGCGCCAAGGGCCTCGACAATGAAGCGGCGCACGAATTCCTCGGCTTCCAACATGGCCATTTCGCGCGAGAAGGGCAGGATGGCGAAAATGTCGGCACGCAGGCCGCGCAACAGGCGGTGTTTCATATCCGGCGGGGTGAGGCGGAACACCGGGTCCTCGGGGCGGAAGACATCGCGTGGATGCGGTTCCAGCGTCAACATTCCCCATTTCATGGCATCGCGCCGGGCGATGTCGCGCGCCGTGGCCAGCAGGGCCTGGTGGCCCCGGTGCACGCCGTCGAAGTTGCCGATGGCGATGACGGCGCCGCGCGCCTCTTCCGGGGCGGGGGCGTCGAGCGAAAACCGCAGCGGCCAGGAGGACTCCACGCTTGCGCCAGCGCTGGTCATCGGTCTTTCCTTTCTTCCCGTTCCCAGGCTTCCTTCGCCTTCGCCAATTCACGCTCTTCCTCGTCAGCCAGCACCGCGCCGATGGCGGGGTTGAGCACCGCCGGGCCTTGTCGCCAGAAGGCTTCCGGTGCTTGCAGGCGCAGGCGGGCCAGGCGCGGCGAGGGCGCCTGGGCCAGTACGCCGGGATCGAGCAGGGCGTCGTACCAGCGCGTCCACACGGGCCAGTGTTCGCCCTTGCGGGCGTCGAGGATCTCGCGCATGGCCTTCCAGCCCTCGCTGGCCCAGCCCGGCGCTCGCGACAGCCACAGGGGTTGGCCGAGCAACCACAATGCCCGTTGGTGGCGGGGCGCATCGGCTCCGTTCAGCGCCTGCACGTCGGCGGAAACAGGGGCCCAGCCGTCGAACAGCTGCATCATCTGGGCCAGCGCGCGATAGCCGGCGTCGACGTCGGCCCCGGCGGAGGCGGCATAGGCGGCGCGCACGGCCGCGGCGCAGGCGTTGCGCGCGTGCACGAAGGCGGCCTGGGTGCGGCGGTTGGCGACGACGGAAGTGGCGCGCGATATGGCGGCGGTGGCATGTTTCACCGCCGCTTCCACGTCCGTCGCCAGCAGTCCGGCGTCGGCGGTGGCCATCATCAGGGTGGCGGGCGTGGCGTGCTCGCCATCGCCTGCGCGGGCGGCCTCGTGCGCGGCCAGTTCCAGCGCCATGGCGTGCGCCGCCGCCAGCGGGCGGATGGTGGGCAGCACCATGGGCAGGGCCTCTTCCTCGTCCTGGTCCAGCCACAGGCTGGCGGCGGGCAGGGTACGCAGGGCCTGGCGCACCACCAGCGCCAGCACCTCCGCCGGTGACAGCGCGCTCAGGGCCTGGCGCAGCTGCTCGGGGTCGCCGATGAGGAGGTTGTCGTTGGCGCCGCTGGTCATGATGCGTGTTTCCCTGTCGTGGCCATGGTCGTGGCGGAGGGTAGGAGCCGCCGCCACGGGGCGTCAAGGGCGAAGGGCGCGCGTTCGTTGCGCACCGTGCGCGCGCCCGTTGGCGTGGCCTGGCGGCGCGGTTCTGGTATACTCCGCCGCATGAAGCCGGAATTGCATCTAGCGCCCGAGGTTTTGTTGCGCGCCTATGCCGCCGGGGTTTTCCCCATGGCGGAAGGCGCGAACGATGGCGACGTGTTCTGGGTGGACCCGCACATGCGCGGGATCCTGCCATTGCATGGCTTTCACGTGCCGCGCCGGCTGCGCCGGACCATTCGCAAGCGGCCCTTCGAGGTGCGGGTGAACACGGCGTTCGAGCGGGTCATCGCGGAATGCGCGGCGCCGGCGCCGGGGCGGCGCAGCACCTGGATCAACCATCTCATTCGCGAGGCCTACACCCGCCTGCACGAGCGTGGCCACGCACACTCGGTGGAATGCTGGCGGGATGGAGAGCTGGTGGGCGGCTTGTATGGCGTGTCGTTGGGGGCGGCCTTTTTCGGCGAGAGCATGTTCTCGCGGCGGCGCGACGCCTCCAAGGTGGCGCTGGTGCACCTTGTGGCGCGGCTGAAGGCGGGCGGCTTCCGGCTGCTGGACACGCAATTCGTGACCGAGCATCTGTGCCGCTTCGGGGCGGTGGAAGTGCCGCGATACGAGTATCACCTGTTGCTGGACGATGCGGTGCACGCGGCGGCCGACTTCATGGCCTTCGACGGCGACGATGACGTGGAAAGGGTTTTGGCGCTGGCACTGGCGCGGGCCGTTGAAAAGGGTGATGAATCATCACGAGGCGTGATGGATACGCCCGGACGGAATGGCGTGAAGGACGCAGGCGGATCAGACCCAAATGAGTGCCAGTGAGGCCACCAGCAGGGTGGCCATGACACGATTGAACACTACCATCTGCCGCGCGTTCAGCCACTTGCCGGCGAGCACGCCGAGGCCGGCCCAGAAGGCGGCGGTGATGGTGCCGATGACGGCGAACAGAGCGGCCATGACAAGCATGTCCGTTCGCGGGTCGGCGTTGTGGCCGGCATAAACGCCCAGCATGGAAAGCACCATGGCCCAGCCCTTCGGGTTGATCCACTGGAAGGCGGCCATGCGGAAGAACCCTGGCGGGTGGCGGCGGCCACGATCGTTGCGCGCGTTTGCGTCCGCGGAGGACGATTCGGGCCGCGCGGTGGCGATTTTCCAGGCCATGTGCAGCAGGAAGAGGCTGCCGGCGATCTTCAGCGCCAGCGCCAGCCGGGGATGGAGGCGGAAAATCTCCCCCAGGCCCAGGCCGACGGCGGCGATCATGAAGGCGAAGCCCAGCGAGATGCCGAACACGCCGGGCAGGGTGCGCGCGAACCCCCAGTTGGCGGCGCTGGCGGCCATGATGGCGTTGTTGGGCCCCGGCGTGCCGGCGGTGGAAAAGGCGAAAATGACGAAGGCCAGCAGCCATTCGGTGTTCAGTTCGGGCATTCGGCGAGGCTCCGTTTCAACGGCACGTGGCGGGGGCGGAGAATCATTCGCGCCGCAACAGCCACCATTGCACCAGTCCCAGCAGGATGATGAGCGCCACCGAGAAGATCCACAGCCACCTGTAGGGCTGATAGGGCTCGCGCAGTTCGCGCAGGCTCATGTCGGTGACGATGGCCCAGCGCACGTCGGCGAAATTCATCGGCAGGGCCACAAGGTAGCGTCGTTCGCCTTCGTCGTCGCGGACGATGGCACTGGCGCGCTTGCCTTCCAGCGCCCGCTTCACCGGCCCGATATCGACCTTTTTCCGCAACAAAGTGGGTTGTCTTTCATCCGGCAGGTTGTTGCGCAACAGGTGATCCTGACCGACGGCATAGGTACGCACGGTTCTGCCGAGGCCGGGGTGGTGGCGCAGGCTGGCGTTGAGCCGGCTGACGGAGATCTGGATGGCGTAGACGCTGATCTTGCGGCCGGAATCATCGAACATGGGAGCGGCGAAAAAGGCCGCCGGGGCGTTGCCGGAGGGCGGATAGAAGGAAAAGTCGACGAACACGGCGTTGCCCGGCGTAGAGAGGGCGTTGGCCCGTCGGAAGGCTTCGCCGAGGCCGGTGGCGGCGTAGGGGCCGCCGTTGTTGGCGAAATTGAAGCCGAAATCGTCTTCCTTGGCGACGCTGAAGGCGAGGTCGCCCGCCGGCGTGAAAAAGTAGATGTCATGATAGCCGTGGTGCTTCATGAACTGGCGCAGGTTGGCGTAGGTCAGCGCGTGCAGCTCGGTATAGTCGGCATAGGCGTCGGTAATGGGGTGCAGGCGTGCGGCCTTGATGGTGCGCTTGTTCTTGGGCACGAAAAGGTAGCGCATTCCGACCTTTTCTTCCGGCGTCATGCGTTGCCAGATGTCGATGTATTGGCGGGCGATGTCGGTGAGTGTCTTCTGTTGCGACCACAGCGCGGTTTCCTGCTGGTGCGAGAGCAAAAAGCGGCGCACGGCGGATGCGCGCAGCTCGGCGAAAGTTTCAAGGCGGCGCCTGGCCAGGGCCTCCTCGGTGGCGAGAAGGCGTTGGAAATACAGGCTGATGCCGGCCACGGCCAGCACCACGAACAGCAACAGCGCCAGCCGCAACAGGCGTGATCGGCGCTTGCGCCATTTCTGGCGCGCGTGGTCCTGGGTGAACGTGATGGGCTTGCGTGTCATGAGCGGCCGATCCCTCAAGCGTGCGCCGGCTCGTCGCCGGGGGAGGAAGGCACGCGCTCATGGCGCGCCGCGCGGTATTTCCTCTCCCGCGTTATCTCGATGATGGCGTCGTTCAGCTCGTCCCAGGCGAAAGAGAGGAATTCGAAGCCGGTGGTGTTGATGTTGCCGTCCTCGGAATCCTTCAGCACGCGGGCGAAGATCTCCATCATGCGGTCACGATAGTATTCTTCCCGCGGGTTGGGGTCGGTCACCGCCTGGTTGTAGAGCGCGATGAGCTCGCGGTTGTAGGCGTCCACGCGCGCCTTCTGACGCCGGGTGTTCAGGCGCAGCAGGATGGATGCGGCGCCGGCGAGAATGGTCAGGTAGAGCGCCAGCAGCTCGGCGTTTTCCTGCAGGAAGCTGGGCTTGTCGCGCTCGTAATAACGCCGCGCGCCCTCGTGCAACGGAATGGGGTGGTTGAACAGGGTGTCCGGGGCGGCGATGAAGCCGCTGAGGGGGGTAAGGGAGGCCAGCTCCCGCCTGTGTTCATAGATCAGGCGGGTCACGCGCTCCACCAGGTCGGGGGGCACGTCCACCCCCGCCACCAGCAGGCGCCGCACCATGGGCACGGGCAGGTCCCGCTCGGGCACCGCCGGCGCGCCGCGATAGGAACCGGCGGGCAGCACGCCTTCCTCGATGGCCGGCTGCACCAGCCGCAGCGCGCGGGTGTGGGGAATGGGCAGGATCTTCACCGCGTCGGAATGGATGATTTCCTTCAGCTCGGCGTTACCCGGCGCGCGCACGCGGAACAGCGCGTCGACGCCGCCGTGGACAATGGCCCAGGAGGCGGCGCGGGAGGACATGGAGATGAGGTTCATGTCGCGCGGAGAGAGACCGTAATAGCGGGCCAGGAAGAGGAACGAGCGGTATTGGCCGCTGCTCCTGGAGGGCAGGGCGACGCTCTTTCCCTTCAGCTCCGCCACCGAGTTGATGGCGCGGTCCTTGCGCACCAGCAGCTGGAAGACATCCGGATAGAGCGAGGTGACCAGGCGCACGCGCGGGCCGGTGGGGGTGTCGGCCTGGATGGTGGCCATTTGCAGCAGCCCCTCGCTGAGCATGTGGGTGTTCTGGCCCGAGCCACCGGTCTCGGCGACGATGATCCTCAGCTTCGGATCGTATTTCGTCGCCAGCCTGGAGATGGCGCTGACCATGGCGTAGGATTCGCCCTGCTTGTGGCCGGCGCCGATGACCAGCACTTGCGTGCGGTGGGAATCGAGCCAGATCAGCCCGGCCGAGATGACGAAGAAACCGAGCGTGAACAGGATCACGGCGCTGAATATGTGACGCAGGCCCGCTCCCATGTCTTCACCGTGCCGTCATGGATGTCTATAAGGCGTCGATGGCAAGGGAAGCGAGTGGTCCGCCTGGGCCCCGTTTCCGTCGTCCCCCTCTGCCGCGATGTGTCATACAACTTGCGAACGTGCATGGCAAACGGGGGCGTGGCTCGACACGTTTTCTCAAACAATTGGGGGTTTTGCGGAAATGATCACGGCCGGGAGCGAAGTGCTGCTGATGGTGGCACCGACGGGGGCGCACCTGTCGAAGGCGGAGGCGCCGGGCCTGCCGGTGACGCCGGAGGAGCTGGCGGCGGAGGCGGCGGCCTGCAAGGTGGCCGGCGCGGCGGCGCTGCACCTGCACGTGCGCGACGAGCAGGGACGGCACACGCTGGACTTCATGCGCTATGGCGAGGCCATCAACGCCGTGCGCGGGGCGGTCGGGGACGGCATGGTGATCCAGATCACTACCGAGGCGGCGGGGCGATTCTCTCCGAGGGAGCAGATGTGGACGGCGCGCTCGCTGACGCCGGAATCGGTTTCCATCGCCCTGCGCGAGCTGCTGCCCGAGAACGCCGACGAGGAACAGGTGGCGGAGGTGAGGGAATTTCTCGAGGACCTGGGCGGGATGCAGGCGGGGCCGCAACTCATATGTTACGCTCCGGAAGAAGTGGCGCGGGTGGCGGAGTTGTGCGAGGAGGGAATGATCGGTTGGCCGCGCCCTTTCCTGTTGTTCGTGCTGGGGCGGCGCGGTGGCGAGGATGCCAGGCCGGAGATGCTGGACGATTTCCTGCGGGCTTTCGAACCGCTCTCGGAGAAGGGCGCGTGGATGGCCTGCGCCTTCGGTCCGCGCCAGCTCGACGTGCTGGAAGAGGCCGCCGCGCGCGGCGGACACGTG
>JALVRJ010000047.1 GCA_027031305.1 Hyphomicrobiales bacterium
ACATTCAATGAGTTGCGAAAAAATGGCAAAGAAGCGCCAATGGCGAAAAATCGCCATTGGCGCTTCTCTTGGCCCTTAAAAAATCATGCTATCAGAAGATTGGGAAATCATAACGATTTCAATGACATAAAACGGTATTGAGTAATTTACCTAGGACAGCCCCTTGTGAAAAACAAGGGCTTGTTGGGGGCGCGTGGTGGCTTGTTCCGGCCTGTCCTTGCACTGGCTGGCATGAGGTGGTCGGTGGGCCGGGCGAGGGTCAGTCGGCGTCGTGGCGCATCGCCAGCGCGGCCTGGGCGGCGGCCAGCTGGGCGATGGGAATGCGAAAGGGCGAGCAGGAAATATAGTCCAGGCCGCAGCGCGCCAGCAGCCTGATGGAGCGGGGATCACCGGCGTGTTCGCCACAGGCCCCCACCTGCAAGTCTGACCGGGCGGCACGGCCGCGTTCCACCGCCAGGCGAATGGCGGGCACAACGGCTTCGTCGTCCAGAGTGACGAAGGGGTCGTCCTTCAGCAGTCCCTGTTCCAGGTAGACGTGAATGAAGCGTCCGGCGTCGTCGCGCGACAGGCCGAGCACGGTCTGCGTCAGGTCGTTGGTGCCGAATGAGAAGAAGGCCGCCTCGCGGGCGATGGCGTCGGCGCGCAGGCAGGCAGCGGGAATTTCCATCATGCAGCCAATGGTGTAGGGGGGCACGGCGCCGTGGCTGGCGCGCAATTCGTCGGCCACTTGCGCGACGTGCCGGCGCAGCCAGCGCATTTCCGCCGCGTTCATGATGAAGGGGGCCATGATCTCCAGCCGGGAGGGGGCCTTGCCCTCCCGTTGCAGGCGCACCATGGCTTGCAGCATGGCGCGCACCTGCATCCGCACCAGCCCCGGCACCGTCAGCGCCAGGCGAATGCCGCGGTGGCCGAGCATGGGATTGTACTCGCGCAGCGACTCCACCCGCGCCCGCACCCGTTCGGGAGGGATTTGCAAGCGCCTGGCCAGTTCTTCCGTTTCGGCCAGCGTGCGCGGCAGGAACTCGTGCGCGGGCGGGTCCAGCAGGCGTACGGTCACCGGCTTGCCGGCCATGATGGCGAAAAGCTGAAGGAAATCCTCGCCATGGGTTTGCGCCAGCGCGGTCAGGGCGTCGTTTCGGCGCGCCTCGTCGGTGGTCAGCAGCAGCTCCTGCAACAGCGCCAGCCGCTCGGTGCCAAATATCATGTGCTCGGTGCGGCAAAGGCCGATGCCCTCGGCACCGAAGTCCAGGGCCACCCGGGCGTCACGCGGGGTGTCGGCGTTGGCCCGCACCTTCAAGGTGCGCACCTCGTTGGCCCATTGCAACAGGGTGCGGAATTCGGCAGAGAGCTGCGGCTGGCGGGTGGGCATTCGGCCGCGAAAGATCTCGCCGCTGGCGCCGTCGATAGTGATCCATTCTCCGACCCGCAGTTCATGGCCGCCGATGCGCACCAGGCCGGCGGAGGCGTCGATTTCCATCATGCCGACACCGGCGACGCAAGGAATGCCGAAGCCGCGGGCGATGACGGCGGCGTGCGAGGTCAGGCCACCGCGGGCGGTGAGCACGCCGCGCACGGCCTTCAAAGCCGGGATGTCCTCCGGCGTGGTTTCCATGCGCACGAGGATCACCGGGCGGCCGGCGGCGGCCAGGAGGGCGGCTTCCTCGGCGTCGACGACCACCTCGCCGCTGGCCGCGCCGGGCGAGGCGCCCAGTCCCCGGGCCAGCAGGGTCTGGCCGGCGGCGCGCTCGAGCACCGGGTGGAGCAGTTTTTCCAACTGGTTCGGGTCGACCTGGCAGAGGGCCTGTTGGCGGCTGACGAGGCCCTCGCGGACCATGTCCACCGCCACGCGCAGGCTCGCCTGTGGGCCGAGCCGCGCGGCGAAGGTCTGCACCAGCCACAGCTGGCCGCCGTCGATGATGAACTCGATCTGTTGCGGGCGGTAATAGTGTCTCTCCAGCCCGGCGGCGGCCTTCAGCAGCGCTGCATAGGCTTCTGGCATGGCAACCTCCAGCGAGGGGTGGTCCAGTCCGGTCCTGCGCCGCTCGTGCTCGGTGATGGGCCAGGGGGTGCGCAGGCCGGTGACGATGTCCTCGCCCTGCGCGCGGGGCAGGTATTCGCCGGTGATGACCTTCTCGCCGCTGGCCGGGTCGCGGGTGATGGCGACGCCGGCGGCGGAGTTGTCGTCGCGGTTGCCGAAGACCATGCATTGCACGCTCACCGCCACGCCCCAGTCGTCGGG
>JALVRJ010000048.1 GCA_027031305.1 Hyphomicrobiales bacterium
ACCTTCGGCAGGCGCGATTTCATGCGTGTGCCCATGCCCGCCGCAAGGATGATGATTGCCGGCCCGTTCATACTTTACCCCCGTATTCCCAAATGCAGCCTTCCATGTCGTCTCCCCGCCGAACAGGCAGGGCCCCGCACCACCACCAGTCAGGTGCGGGCGAATTGCCGCCTTTCGGCCTCCGCCATTTTCGCAAGCGGCAGCACATGCCGCAACGTCAGCAGCATGGCCACGAACCAGAGCATGTGCCCGCCACGCAAATACATCGTTTCGGCCATGCCCACCGTTGCATACCCCGCGAACGTGGCCAGCGCCAGCCGGCTGATGGCGTCTTCATGGCGCCGCCGCCACATGACGACCACCGCCAATGCCACCAGTGAGGCCCAGGCCAGGCTGCCCACCACGCCAACATCCGCCAACAGAGCGAACACTTCGTTGTGCAAATGCAGACAAGGCACGTCTACGCCCTGCCCTCCATCCCCCAGCCGTGCACGCAGGAGCTCGCCATGCAACCCGAGCCCCGTTCCGGTAAGGGGATTTTGCATCAACATGCCCACGCCATGCTGCCAGCAGGACAGCCGGTGCATGATGCTGTGCGTGCGCGTGAGATGTTGCCACATCGGCAAGCCAATCCACCACATGCCTGCCATCAGCAGCACGAGACCCGTCAGCACGCCAGCCACCATGCGCAAACGAACACGCCGTTCCACCACAAGCCAGGCCAGCAACAAGACCACCGCCCCCAGCAACGAAGCGCGCGACGTCGTCAACAGCAGCAAATGGAAGAGCAGCACCACTGCAAGTATGGAAAAGCGGTTCATCCGCCACAACAAGCCCGGCATGGCCGCCAGCAGGATCATCGCCAATTCGTTGGAATTATGCGCCAGACTCAGCCGCACGCCTTCTTGGCCGGTGATCACCAGCCACAAGTGCAATCCCAGTGCCAGCGCCAGGGCGGTGAAGGAATAGGCCCGCAGAGCACGCATGACGACATCTTCCCCCGCGCAAATCCACAGGGCGGGAATGCCGAGCACCAGGAACAGGAAGGCCGCCGAGCGCGCGAAAAGCTTGTCCGCCGGCAGTCCGTCAATGATCAGGAAATCGACCAGGGACGCCACCAGAATGACCAATAGGGCAAGGAAGAAATGAGCGGACGGGCGCGTCCTCCCACCACAGCGCCCCATCAGAAGCATGATGACATATGGCGCCAGGAGAACAACCTGCGCGCCTATTCTCACCGTTCCCCTCAGGTCGAAGGCCACGAAAAGAATCGCCAACAGGCCAAAGGCGAGCGGCAAGTATCCCGCCGGTATCCTGCTCATGCGCTCCACCCCTCGCGGTGCCAGATCGGCGGAAAATTCCTTCCCCGACGACTTCCCGGCCCCGGGGAGCGGCGACACCGGAAAAACGCTGGCGACCCCGGGAGGATTCGAACCTCCGACCGACGGATTAGAAGTCCGTTGCTCTATCCAGCTGAGCTACGGGGCCACGACAAACGCCAAAAGCGTCACATTCGGCACCGGCAATCACTTGCCATGGCAGAAGGCATTGCCGCCATCAACGCCTTCAATGCGTCCAGTTGGCCTTGCGTCCACAGCGGAAATTGTCCGCGTAGGACTTGTGCTTCGGCTTGCGCGCGTGTTCCGGCAACACGATGTAGGGAATGCCATGCCGCCTGGCGAACCCTTCCGCCCCTTCACGGCTGGAGAACTTCAGCCTCACCTGTCGCTTCATGTCGGTCATCGTCGTCCAGCCCATCAGCGGCTCGCGCCCGTAGGGCTGTTCCGGCTCGAACTCCAGCACCCATTTCTCCGAGCGTCCCTCACCGGACTGCATGGCGTTTTTGGCCGGTCTGTAGATGCGCGCCACCATGTTTCGCCCGCTCCCTTTCGCTTCCTGCCGGCTTCGCAAGCATGGCCGATGATCTTGGTCGGGGCGGCAGGATTTGAACCTGCGACCCTCTGCTCCCAAAGCAGATGCGCTACCAGGCTGCGCTACGCCCCGCGACATCTCGCGAATATCCCGCGTCTCACTTCCTGTTCAATAGGCATCCTCTTCATTGCTGGCAAGTGCTTTACCCCGCATTTACTCCCTCGGCGTAAAACGGTGCACATCCAGTTGCCGCCTGTGGGGAGATCGAGGGCCGATGCTGACGGAGCCAGTTGACAATATGCTGTTTCACAACCAAGGCGTGCAAAGGGAGGCATCTCACGCGGCAAGACCGGGGCCCATCACCCTCATCGGCCGCTTCATGCGCCAGGACAAGACGGAATACCCATGCCGCGTGAAGGAACTGACCACGGAACGCGCCCTACTGCTGACCGATGCCGAGCTGGAGGAAGGCGAACGCATCGTCGCCTACGTCGAGGATGCTGGCCGGCTCGAAGGCACGGTAAACCCTTTGCCCGAACCCGGGCAATACGAGCTGCGCCTCGAACTGAGCCCCGCGGGCCGCGAACGTCTGGCCCGCAAGATCGAATGGATTCATTCCAAGGAGCGTGGCGAAGGGGTTGAGAAACGCCGCCACGAACGCTATCGCCCCCGCAATTCCAAGTCGCAGATCCTGCTGGAGGATGGCCGGCGTTATGATTGCGAGATCATCGACATTTCCGTCTCCGGCGCCTCGGTGCGCGCTCCGGTGCTGCCCGCCATCGGCACGCCCGTGATGCTGGGCAAGACACGCGGCCGCGTCGTGCGCCACCACTCCGAGGGCTTCGCCATTCAGTTCCTGCGCCTGCTGCCGGCCCAGACCCTGCGCTCGAAATACATCTGACGGCCATTCGCCCCGATGTCGCGCCGTCAGTCCGCTTCGGCCGGCGACGCGCAAGACACGTCACAGGTCGCGCACTTCCATAACGCCCGGCAAGGCGCGCAGGGCCTCCTTCATCTGTGGCGTGATGGAAAAACGCTCGCCCAGCAACAGGTCCACCTGCCCCACCCTTTCCGTGTGCAGCACCAGCCGCACCGGCGACCTGCCACCGTTCTTCAGCAACCCGCCCAACTGCTTCAGGGCCGCGTGCGCTGATACCTCGCTCAGGTGAATCATCAGCCCCTGGCCTATGGCCGCCGCCTTTTCCTCCAGCGGCTCCACCCTGTTCAGCCGCAGCCGCACCTCGTCGTTCTCTGACGAGGCCTCCACCGTCACCACCACTTTCTGCCCCGGTTCCAGCAGCGCACGCGCCTCGTTCAGCAGCTCCGAAAAGCAGATGGCCTCGAACTGCCCCGTCGGGTCGGAAAACTCCACGAAGGCGAACAGGTTGCCCGACTTCGCACGCCGCTCGCGCTTCGCCGTCACCGCGCCGGCCAGCCGCACCGTCCCCCGGCCGCGCCTTCTCACCATCTCGCGAAATTCCGCCCACGGCATGACGCCAATGCGCGATAGTGCCTCCATGTAGTCATCCAGCGGATGACCGGACAGGTAGAAGCCCACCGCCGAGAACTCTTCCTCCAACTTCCTCATGCCCGGCCACGGCGGCTCGTCCGGCAATGTCAGCTCTTCCACCCCGGCATCGGTCCCGCCGCCGCCGAACAGACTGGCCTGGCCAGTGGCGCGCTCTTCCCTGGCACGGTGGGCCAGCTCCAGCATGGCGTCGATGCCCGCCAGAAGCCGCGCCCGGTTCGGCTCGAAGGTGTCGAAGGCCCCAGCGCGAACGAGCGATTCCAGCGCCCGGCGATTCACGACGTGCGGATCGACCCGCCGCGCGAAATTGGCCAGAGAGGTGAACGGTCCGCCCTCTTCCCGCACTCGCACGATGTGCTCCACCACCGAGGTGCCGACGTTCTTCAACGCCGCCAGCGTGTAAACGATGCGCCCATCCTCCACCTCGAAAGTAACGGATGTGCGGTTCACGTCCGGCGGCTCGATGTCGATGTCCAGCCGCCGCGCCTCGCGCACGAACACATGCAACTTGTCCGTGTTGCCCATGTCATAGGTCATGGAGGCGGCCAGAAATTCCGCCGGGTGGTGAGCCTTCAGCCAGGCCGTCTGATAGGCGATGACGGCGTAACAGGCTGCGTGCGACTTGTTGAAGCCGTAGGAAGCGAAGCGGGCGACGAGGTCGAAGATCATCTCCGCTCGCGCCTTGTCCAGCCCGCGCTCCACCGCTCCGTTCACGAAGCGCTCGCGCTGGCGCGCCATCTCGTCGGCCTTCTTCTTGCCCATGGCGCGGCGCAACAGGTCGGCCTCGCCCAGGCTGTAGCCGGAAAGCACCCGCGCGATCTGCATCACCTGCTCCTGATAGACGATGATGCCGTGCGTCTCTTTCAGAATCGGCTCCAGTTTCGGGTGCATGTAATCGGGCTGTTCCTCGCCCTTTTTGATGGCGCAGTATTTGGGGATGTTCTCCATCGGCCCGGGCCGGTAGAGCGCCACCACGGCGATGATATCCTCGATGCAGTCCGGCTCCATGCCCTTCAGCGCGTTGCGCATTCCCTCCGATTCCAGCTGGAACACGCCCACCGTCTCGCCCCGGGCCATGAGCGCGTAGGCTCCCGGATCGTCCAGCCCCACTTTGTTGATGTCGAAATCCGGCGCCTTGCGGCGGATGAGTTCGCTGGCGCGCTCGATGACCGTGAGCGTCTTCAGCCCCAGGAAGTCGAACTTCACCAGCCCCGCCTGTTCCACCCAGGTCATGTTGAATTGCGTCACGGGCAGGTGCGAGCGCGGGTCGAAATACAGCGGCACCAGCCGCACCAGCGGGCGGTCGCCGATGACGACGCCAGCGGCGTGGGTGGAGGCGTGGCGATACAGCCCTTCCAGCTTGCGCGCGATATCGAGAAGCTGCCTCACACCCGGCTCCTCCTCCGCCAGTTGCAGGATGCGCGGCTCCTCGTCGATGGCCTTGCTTAACGTCATCTTCGGATCGGGCGGAATCATCTTGCTCAGGCGATCCACCACCGGATAGGGCAGCCCCAGCACGCGGCCCACATCGCGGCACACGGCGCGCGCCTGCAACTTTCCGAAGGTGATGATCTGCGCCACGTTCTCGTGGCCGTATTTCTCCTGCACGTAGGCGATCACCTCCTCCCGTCGCTCCTGGCAGAAGTCGATATCGAAGTCCGGCATGGAGACGCGTTCCGGGTTGAGGAAACGCTCGAACAGCAGCCCGAATCGCAACGGATCGAGGTCGGTGATGGTGAGCGCATAGGCCACGAGCGAGCCGGCGCCGGAGCCGCGCCCGGGACCGACGGGAATGCCCTGCGCCTTGGCCCACTTGATGAAGTCCGACACGATGAGGAAGTAGCCGGGAAAGCCCATCTGAACGATCACGTCCAGCTCGTAGTCCAGCCGCTTCTCATAATCCTCCACCGTGTGCCCGGGCGCCGGGCCGTGCGCCTCCAGCCGCCGCTTCAGGCCCTCGCGCGCTTGTTTGCGCAGCTCTTCCGCCTCATCCGCCACCGCATCGCCATCAGCAGGCGCGTAACGCGGCAGGATGGGCTTGCGCTTCAGCGGGCGATAATGGCAGCGCATGGCCACTTCCGCCGTCATCTCGATGGCTTCCGGCAGGTCGGCGAACCGCGCGCGCATCTCCGCAGGCGACTTGAAATGATGTTCCGGCGTCAGCCGCCGTCGCTCGGTGTTGGCCAGCACCTCGCCATCGGCGATGCACAACAGCGCGTCATGCGCCTCGTAATCCTCGCGCGACGGGAAATGGCAATCGTTGGTGGCCACCAGCGGAATGCCGCGCTCATAGGCCAGCCGCACCAGCCCCGGCTCGGCCTTCTTCTCCGCCTCCATGCCGTGGCGTTGCAGCTCCATGTAGAGCCGATCGCCAAAGGCCGCTTCCAGCGCCGCGAGCACCTCCCGCGCCCGCTCCTCGTCGCCCGCTACCAGCGCCGCGTTCAGCGGCCCGCCCGGCCCGCCGGTGAGGCAAATCAGCCCTTCGGAACTTGCCGCGATGTCCGCCTGGGTCACGTGTGGCGCGCCCTTGCGCGCGCCCTCCAGCCACGCCTTCGAGGCCAATTGCATCAGGTTGGCGTAACCCGCCTCGTTCATGGCGAACAGCGCCAGCGTATGCCGTGGCGGCACTTGCGCTTCCGCCGCCGCCGGCCCGCGCGGGCGAAAGGCGTCGAACACCACGTCCAGCGAGCAGCCGATGATGGGCTGGATGCCCTCGCCTGCCAGCGTTTCGGAAATCTCCAGCGCGCCGAACAGGTTGTTGGTGTCCGCCACCCCCAGCGCCGGCATGTCGTGTTCCTTCGCCAGGCGCGCCAGATCGGGCACGCGCAGCGCCCCTTCGCTCAACGAATAGGCGCTGCGCACCCGCAGGTGGACGAATGGCACCTCGCCGCCTATGAGTTCCCGCACGCTCATGGGCGGATTCATACACCCGCCAAAAGGGATTCGCACCGTCACGGAGACAGTCATGAACAGGAATGACGACCCCACGCAGATGAACCCGCGCGACATCGAGACGCTGCTCGCCGTCATGCGGCGTCTGCGCGACCCCGAAACCGGCTGCCCATGGGACAGGGAGCAGACCTTCGAGACCATCGCGCCCTATACCATCGAGGAGGCCTACGAAGTGGCCGACGCCATTGCGCGCGGCGACATGGCCGAGCTGAAGAAGGAACTGGGCGACCTGCTGTTGCAAGTGGTGTTTCACGCCCGCATGGCCGAGGAAGCGGGGCATTTCGCCTTCCCCGACGTGGTGGCCGCCATCGTCGAGAAGCTCATCTTCCGCCACCCGCACGTGTTCGGCTCCGAGGAAGAGCGCGGCCGGGTGGCGCCGGACTTCTGGGAGAAGGCCAAGGAGGCCGAACGCGCGGCAGAAGGCAAGGACGCAACGGAAAAATCGGAACTGGATGGCATCGCCACCGCCCTGCCCGCGCTCATGCGCGCGCAGAAGCTGCAGAAGCGCGCCGCCCGGGCGGGCTACGACTGGCCGGATGCGCAGGACGTGGCGGCGAAGGTGTGCGAGGAGGCGCGCGAGCTGGCAGAAGCAGCGCAGAAGATGGACAC
>JALVRJ010000049.1 GCA_027031305.1 Hyphomicrobiales bacterium
TTCTTTATGTATTCTGGTATGAGACGACGCGGGAAGAGGCCCTCGCCATGCGAAAAAATACGCCCGCCCCCGGCGGGAGGCCGGGCCTTCTTTCGTTGCGGCTCCACAAGCCCGGCCGATGGTGCTATGACGCAGCCGGAAGGCGAGGCCGGCGACGAAGGACCGAGCCCTCCCCTTCAACAGGCAGCGTTCCGTTTCAGGAGCCGCCCAAGCGCGCCGGATGAGGCCGACCCACTCCGGGGGCCGAAAAGCCGGCACTGCCGAAGCGTCTTTCCGGACGGATCCTGTCTTGTCGCAACATGCCGGGGGTATACACCCGGCCAGAGACTGACAAGGAGGATCATCCCATGCACACTACCATCACCCATGCCCTTTCAGCCATCCCCGCGCCGGATGTGCCGTGCGTTCCGTTCTGATGACCCCCCTTGCCTATCCAGAATTCCGCCTCCCACATGGAGCATCCATCATGACGCAACCGAAAACGGGCCTGATGATCTGCGGACATGGCTCGCGCGACGCCGGCGCCGTGGCCGAGTTTGCACGCCTCGTGGACGGCATCCGCGAAAGACTGAGTGGCCACTGGCCGGTGGCTTACGGCTACCTCGAATTCGCCCGCCCCATCATCCGCGAAGGGCTGGACAGCCTGCGCGAAGAGGGCTGTGAACGCATTCTCGCCGTGCCCGGCCTGCTGTTCGCCGCAGGACACGCCAAGAACGACATGCCCAGCGTGCTGAACGCCTACGCCTCCGAACACGGGGTGGAGGTGCGCTATGGTCGCGAGCTGGGCATCACCCCGAAATTGCTGCGCGTCGCGGTGGAGCGCATCGAGGCCGCGGAGAACGCCTCGCCACGCGCCATTTCCCGCCATGACACACTGCTGCTGGTGGTGGGCCGTGGCTCTTCCGACCCGGACGCCAACGCCAACGTCGCCAAGGTGGCGCGCCTGCTGGGTGAATCTCTCGGCGTGGGCTGGTCCATGCCGGCCTATTCCGGCGTGACCTTTCCACTTACCGCCCCGGCGCTGGAGCGCGCGGCGCGCCTCGGATTTTCCCGCGTCATCGTCTTTCCATGGTTCCTGTTCACCGGCATCCTCGTCAACCGCATCTACCAGGCCGTGGACGAAGCGAAGGCGGCGTATCCACACATCGAGTTCCTCAAGGCCAGTTACCTGAACGATCATCCGCTGGTGGTGGAAACCTTCCTCGAGCGCGCGCGAGAACTCGTCTCGGGCAGCCCGGCGATGAATTGCGCCCTGTGCAAGTACCGCGAAAGACTGCCGGCCTTCGAGCACCAGGTGGGCGAGCCGCAAGTGAGCCATCACCATCACGTCGAGGGCATCGGCACGGGCATCGATGAACATCACCACGACCATCAACACGCGCATTCCCATCCCCACACCCACGGGCACGACCATCATCACCACCATGCGCCCTACCCCCACGCCGACCATCCGCTCGGCCCGCGCACCCTGGACAACCCTCCTGTCGGGAAGGAGACGCCGGGGGAAAAAGGTGAATCGGCGGTGAAAAGAGGCGGGAGCTCATGACGGCGCCCAGGCAAGGCGAGTGGCTGAGCGACCCGCGGGAGATCACGCGCCGCTCCTTCGAAATCATCGCCAAGGAAGCCGATTTTTCTCACCTGTCGCTAGACGTGCGGCATGTCGCGGCACGCATCATCCACGCCTGCGGACTGCCCCAGCTCGCACCCGACATACGCATCGCCCCGGGCCTGCAAAAGGTCATGGACACCCTGCTGGAACATGGTGGCGACATTTTTGTCGACACGAAAATGGTGCAAACGGGCATCATGCGCGCTAAACTGCCCCCGAACGTGAAGGTGCACTGCCTGTTGCGTGCTCCTGAAACGCAAAAAATGGCCAGCGAGCTAAAGACAACGTTAACCGCCGCCAGCGTGCGGCGTTGGAAAATGCAACCACAAGGAGCAGTTTGCATCATCGGCAACGCGCCCACAGCCCTTTTCGAGCTGTTGCGGAGAATGGAAGAAGAGAATCTCCGGCCCCTCGCTGTGCTGGGCTTTCCCGTGGGCTTCGTCGGCGCCGCCGAATCGAAGGAACTGCTGAACGAACACCTCCGCGAAGGACTGCCCGCCGCCACCGTGCTGGGCAGACCCGGCGGCGCAGGCATGGCGGCGGCGGCCTTCAATGCCATGCTGCTGCACTGGCGGCATCGCGTTACCGCGCGGAAAAATCGGGATACCGGATGCAACATC
>JALVRJ010000050.1:0-688 GCA_027031305.1 Hyphomicrobiales bacterium
GGATTTGGGGGCGCGATACGGAAGGAATTCACATTCGCATGGAGCCGCGGCGGCCATCGCCGGGCGCCACGGATGAACAATGGATCGCAACCATGACGAATGCCCGCCGGAATCATTCCGGCGGGCGTCGCGTTCGTCGCGTTCGGTCTTGTTTCGACAGTTGCGTTTTCAAGCAAACGCCATCACTGCTGGCCGGCGGCCTCCTTGGCCTTGTTCATCATGCCAGCGGCGGCGTCCTTGGCCTTGTCCATGGCGCCGGAGGCGGCGTCCTTGACCGCTTCCTTGGCTTTCTCCACCGCGCCGGAAACCGCCTCCTTGGCCTTGTCCATCATGCCCGAAGCGGCGCCCTTGCCGGCCGCCGCCGCGTTGCCGGCCTTGTCCATGGCGCCGGAAGCGGCTTCGCCGGCCTTTTCCGTCACGCCGCCGGCGGCGTCCCTGACCGCGCCGGTGGCCTCACCGGCCTTCTCCATCGCGCCCGCAGCGGCCTCCTTGGTCTTTTCGGCGGCGCCAGCGGCCGCTTCCTTGGCCTTGTCCATGGCGCCGGCGGCGGCATCCTTGGCCGCCTCGGCGGCCTGGCCGGCGGCCTCCTTCGCCTTCTCAACCGCGCCAGCGGTGGCTTCCTTGGCCTTTTCAACCGCGCCACCAGCGGCTTCCTTCACCGCCTCGGTGGCCTTGCTGGCGGCTTCCT
>JALVRJ010000050.1:698-19362 GCA_027031305.1 Hyphomicrobiales bacterium
GTGGCGAGGACGCCAGACCCAGCGGCAGCGCCGCCACCAGCGCCAGCACGGCCAGCTTGCGCAGCGTGTTCTTCTTGCCCCCGGTGGTCTTCATGTCGCTAACTCCCATCTGATCCACTCTTTCTGTCGCTTCGTTTCATCGAATGCGGCGCACTTGCCCCGCGCGCATTCCGCCCACTATCGGGCGTTTGGAGTAAAACAGTCCAAACACGGCCAAATTGTGGTTGCCCCCGGTGCTTTTTCACGCAGGCGGAAACAACCTTCCCGGCGGGCTTGCCACACAGCGCCGCTTGCGGCATGAACGCTCCCGCCATGACGGGAAGATTTCACAGATACGCCATCTACTTCAGCCCCCGCGTCGACGAGCCGCTGGCGGAGTTTGGCCGGCGCTGGTTCGGCTTCGACACCGAAACGCGCGCCCCCGTTCCGCAAGAACGCCGCTGGCCCGTGCCCACCGGCCTGTTGCGCACGCCGGCGCGCTACGGTTTCCACGCCACCCTGAAGGCCCCCTTCCGCCTGCGTCGGGGGCGCGACGAGCGTGAACTGTTCGAGGCTGTCCAGGGCCTCGCCGGCGAATGGGCGCCGCAACGGCTTGGCCTGCTCACCCCGCGCGAGCTGGGCTCCTTCCTCACGCTCCAGCAGTCCCTGCCCAACCCCAAGGTGGACGAGCTGGCCTTCGCCTGCGTGCGCGACCTCGATCCCTTCCGCCAGCCGCTGACGGAAGAGGAGCAGGATCGGATATTCGGCAAGGGCATCACCCGCCAGCAGAAGGCCAACGTCTTCACCTGGGGCTACCCCTATGTGGGTGACGACTACGTCTTTCACATGACGCTCACCAGCATCCTCGCCCCACACGAGATCGCACCATGGAAAACGAAGGTCCTGGAATGGGGCATGGAATACCTCTCCGAGCCGGTCATGCTGCGCGACCTGTGCGTTTTCGCGCAAGCCTCGGCGGAAGAACCGTTCCAGCTCATCGAGCGTTTCGAGCTGCGCGGCGAGAACTGAGTCAACTATCCCGCACATCACCCACGTTCAGCCCCGGCGCGATGGCATCGGGCGAGACATGAATGTGCAGCAGCGCCGGCCGGCCCGCCGCCGCCACCTCTTCCGCCTTCCCGAAGGCCTCCATGAACTCCCCCGTCTCGCGCACGTGCAGCCCCAGCCCACCACAGGCCTCGGCGAAGGCGGCGAAATCGGGGTTGTGCAGCGCCGTGGCGCAATCGGCGTTCGGGAAACGCCGCAACTGGTGCAGCCGGATGGTGCCCAGCTGGCCGTTGTCCAGCACCAGCGTGATGATCCCCAGCCCATGCTGCGCGGCGGTGGCGAAGTCCGTCATGCTCATCTGGAAACAGCCATCGCCCGCCACCGCCAACACCGGCCGTCCGGGAAAGCGCAGCTTCGCCGCCAGCGCCGCCGGCAGGCCATAGCCCATCACCCCGCCCACCGGCGCCAGCTGGCCGTGCAGGTTTCGGTGATGAAAGAAGCGATGCAGCCACAGGGCGTAGTTGCCGGCGCCGCTGGCGACGATGGTTTCCGCCGGCAGACGCTCCCGCAGCCAGACGAAGATCTCCCCCGGATACACGCCCTCGGGCACCGGCGGCACGGCATTGGAATGGTCCAGGTGCGCCTTGTGCAGTCGTTCCATCCAGGCGCGTCGTTCCTCATTGCCGTGCAGCGCCTCCGGCGGCAGAGCCGCGAGGAATTGTTCCGGGGTCATGACACCCACGTGCGCCGCATGAACGTTGCGCCCGCACGTTTGCGCGTCCGGATGAACATGCACCACCGGCATCGGCGGCGCGGCAAGGTTGAAGGCGGCGGCCAGGTTCTGTTGCGTGATCGCCGTCGCCCGCGTCCCCAGCAGGACGAGCAGGTCGGCCCGCGCCAGCGCCTCGCCCAGCGCCTCATGGGTGCGAAACCCCAGCGTGCCGGCGGCCGCCGGGTGCAGGGGATCCACCAGCCCCTGGCGGCGAAAGGCCGTCACCAGCGGCACGCTGGCCCGCGCCCCCAACGCGTGCAGCATCGCGCGGGCGCGTTCCGTCCACATGTGCGGTCCGCCGCCGGCGATCAAAAGGGGCCGCGCGCTTCCTTCCAGCAGGTCGAGAAACCTCTCCGCGTCCCATTCCCGCGCCGATCCGGCATCCGTGCCGGTGCCAGCCGTCCGCGCCGCGCCGGAAAGGCCCCCTTCCCCACCGCTCGCCGCGCCCACATCGCCGAACAGCACGTCTTCCGGCAAGGACAGCATCACCGGCCCCGGCGTGCCCGTGGAAGCGGTCGCGCACGCCTTGGCGATGGCCTCCGCCAGCCCGTCCCTGTCCCTCACCTCCTCCACATGCTTGCACAAGGGCGCGGCGATGTCGGTCAGCTCCGCCTCCTGAAAGGCCTGCCTGCCCCGCTGTTGCGTCGCCACCTGCCCGGCCAGCACCACCAATGGCGTCGCGTCCTGCATGGCCAGGTTGATGCCCGCCATGGCGTTCATCAGCCCAGGCGAGCGCGTCACCAGGCACAGCCCCGGAACGCCCCGTTTCAGCCGCCCCATGGCCTCCGCCGCCAGGCTCGCGCTCCCCTCGTGCCGGCAGGTAATGGGCACAATGCCCACCTCTCCCAGCGCCGCCAGCAGGGGCAGGTAACTCTCGCCGGGCACGCAGAAGGCATGGTCGATCCCCGCCTCGGCCAGCGCGCGCGCGGCGATCATTCCCCCATGCAAACTGGTCCGCGCTGTCATGAAGGCCTTCCCGCAACGAGGTGGAATAGGAAGAGATTGAGATTGAAAGGCATGTGAAGAAACTCACGGCCCAATGTGCCACGCCAGTTCATCCAGTCAACACGCAATCGGGGCAAGGCCCCCTTCGTTTCCGCAATGAGCGTTTTTTCACGTTTCTTCGCCCATCCAGCCGGCCAGCTCCCGCCGCGCCAATGCTTCCAGCATGTCCACGCCCGCCGGAGAATCGTTCAGACACGGAACGAGCGTGAACTTCTCCCCGCCATGCGCGCGGAAGGTTTCCGCCCCGCCTATGGCGATTTCCTCCAGCGTCTCCAGGCAGTCCGCGGCGAACGCCGGCGTGATGACGGCAAGCCTGCGCACCCCCCGCTCGGCCAGCGCGGCGATGGTTTCGTCGGTGTAGGGCTTCAGCCACTCCGCCTTGCCCAGTCGCGACTGAAAGCTCATCGGCATCCGCTCGGCCGAAAGCCCCGTGGCCGCCCGCAACAGATCCGTGGTGACCGCGCAATGCCGCGCATAAGGATCGCCCTTCTCGACGAACCGTTTCGGCACGCCATGGTAGGAAGCCAGGATGACTTCCGGCTCCCACTCCAGCCTCGCCAGATGTTCCTCGATGCTCGCCCGCAGCGCCGAAATGTAGGCCGGATGATCGTAATACGGTGCGCCCACGCGCACCGCCGGCTGATGCCGCATTCCCCGCAGCGCCTCGCCCAGCGCATCGGTCACGCTGGCCACCGTGGCCCCGGAATACTGCGGATACAGCGGCAGCACCACGATGCGCTCATGCCCCTCTTCCATCAGCGCACGCAACCGCTCGCCCAGCGCCGGGTTGCCGTAGCGCATGGCAAAGTCCACCCGCGCCGCCGCCCCCAGCCGTTCCTGCAGGGCAGTCGCCTGCCGCCGGGTGATTTCCAGCAGTGGCGAACAGCCCCGCTCGTGGTCCCAGATCTTTTCATAGGCCTGCGCCGAGCGCCGCGCCCGCAACGGCAGGATGACCCCATGCAGGATGGGCAGCCACAATACCCGCGGCATCTCCACCACCCGCGGGTCGGACAGGAATTCGCGCAGATAGCGGCGCACGGCGGTCGCCGTCGGCGCCTCCGGCGTGCCCAGGTTCACCAGCAGCACGGCGGGCCGCGCATCGCCGGTTTGGACGCGGAGTTTTTGCGTCATTGTTTTCTCCCTTGTTCGCCGCGCATGATGGCGGAAGCGTGCCCGTGGGGCAAAGCGAAAATCGCTTCGCCGCGCGTTTGCCGCTGCATGGAACGGCCCGTCTTGACTGAAACGGGACATGCGTCGAAATGTTGGCGAAAGACAAGGCGAATGGGAACCGGCGAACGAAGAGGAAGCGACATGGCGTTCGAGGACAGGAAGCAACTGGCGGCGAAGGTGCTGGAAGTGCTGGAGCTGACCCAGCTGGCCGACGACACCACGGAAGAGGATGTCCGCCGCCTGTGTGAAAGGGCGGACACCGAGCACGGCCCCGTCGCCGCCGTCTGCGTGCCTCAGAAATTCGTCATGACCGCGCGCCAGGTCCTTGGCAAGCGCTCGCCCATCGCCGTGTGCACCGTGGCCAACTGGCCGCGCGGCCGCTCGAAGGTCGACTACGTGGTGGCGGAAACGGAAATCGCCTTCTTCGAAGGCGCTTCGGAGGTCAACATGGTGGTGCCCTGGCGCCAGTTCCGCTCAAACGACCAGCACACCCTGCCCGACATGGTGGAGGGCTGCGTGCGCATGAGCTCGCGGCGCAAGTTCGTGAAGGCCACGCTGGAAGCCGGCGCCCTGGAAGAGGATTTCATCATCCGCGAGGCGGCCCGCCAGGCGCTCGATTCCGGCGCCGAATTTCTCGAGGCGGATTCCGGCCACGCCGGCCGGCGCTGCACGCTGGACCAGGTCCGCGCGCTGCTGGAGGAAATCCGCGACCATCGCGTCGAGGCGGGGCTGAAGGTGGGCCCGGTGAGCACCCTGGACGAATGCCGTCCCTACCTGCAATTGGCGGCCGAGGTCATGGGCGAGGACTGGATAGATCCGGAAAACTTCCGCATCGGCGGCAAGGAACCCCTGCTCGACGAGATCCTGGAAGAGCTCTCCCGCTGAAGACACAGGACAAAAGGCTCCCGCCTCCGCCCCACCACCTCGTCCCGTGACATCGGGTGGCTGGACGGAGGCCGGAGCCGTTCATCTTGCGTGAAAGCTCGCAAGAAAGGTGGGCTTTCCCAGCGCCAAACATGAAGGATCCGCGCCGGTTCCGCGCCCCTTACAGCGTGGGATGCATTCCCGGGGCCATGCCCGGCACCATCGGCGCGTCCACGCCCTCGCGCGCGGCGGCCTCGCGGATGCGCTCCAGTTCCGCCTCTTCCGTGCGCACGCGCTCCATGGCCACTTCCAGCTGCTGTTGCAGATCGGCGATGGAACTGCCCAGGTTGGCGTGGCGCTTGCGCATTTCCTTCGCCGCCAGCGGATAGCGCACGTCCTTCAGGTCGCGAATGCCTGCGCGCTCTTCCTCGTAGTCGATGGCGGTTTCCAGTTCCTTCTGCCGATTACGAAAATCAGCGATCATCAGCTCGATGTCGCCCACCTGGCGGCGCACTTCCTCCACCTGGAAGGCCTGTAGGCGCAGCCTGGCTTCCCATTCCCTCTGACGAATCGACACGATACCCTACTCCCTCACTCGAACCACACATTCCCATTCACGCCCGGCCAGCGAGGCGACAAACGGCTTTACGGCAGGGGGCCGAATCACATAGCCTCGATATTGTCGAAGGTGATTCGGCCCGCTTCCCGACCCCCGCGTCGACCCTGTCGGACGGACGGCTCAAGGCATATTTAACCGTGGTCAGGCTTAAGGGCGGGTAAACCGGCCGCCGACAATCCTCGGCCTCGGCTCGGCCTGCCGGGATGGGGCGGGCGGAAGATGAGCGGACCACCTTCGCCACGTCCTTTAACTTCGGTTAACCATTCTTGTTTATCTTGCGTTGGCGTGATTGAGGCCGAAGGCCAGGCGGGCCGAGACAACTCCGCCGGAGCGCCTTCGAGCCCGAGAATTTGTTGCCGGAGCCGCCGAACCGGCCCGCACCCGGCAGAATGGATGGAATGGAACGCGGCTAGCCGCTGGGGGATATCAGGGGATTTGACCAATGCGCGTGCTTTTGATCGAAGACGATCCGGCCACGGCCCAGAGCATCGAGCTGATGCTGAAATCGGAAGGCTTCAACGTCTACACCACCGACCTGGGCGAGGAAGGCATCGACCTGGTGAAGGTCTATGACAACTACTACGATATCATCCTGCTGGATCTGAACCTGCCCGACATGAGCGGTTACGACGTGCTCAAGGCGCTGCGCGTGAGCAAGAAGGACGTGCCGGTGCTGATCCTCTCCGGCATGGCCGACACCGAGAACAAGGTGCAGGGCCTGTCCATCGGCGCCGACGACTACATGACCAAGCCCTTCCACAAGGACGAGCTCATCGCCCGCATCCGCGCCATCGTCCGCCGCTCCAAGGGCCACGCGCAGTCCGTCATCAAGACCGGCGACCTGGAGGTGAACCTGGACACCAAGACCGTCTCCGTCGGCGGCCAGCGCGTGCATCTGACCGGCAAGGAATACCAGATGCTGGAACTGCTCTCCCTGCGCAAGGGCACGACCCTGACCAAGGAAATGTTCCTGAACTACCTCTACGGCGGCATCGACGAGCCGGAGCTGAAGATCATCGACGTGTTCATCTGCAAGCTGCGCAAGAAGCTCAAGCAGGCCTCCGGCGGCCGCGACTACATCGAAACCGTCTGGGGCCGCGGCTACATGCTGAAGGACATGGAACCCGAGGCCGAGGCGGAAGAGAAAATGAAGGCCAAGGCCTGAGCGTCCGCTCTCGGCACGCTCCGCCATGAAAGGCGCGACCGCGCCATCTCCCACGAGCCAGACACCGCAAAACCCGGCGCAAGCCGGGTTTCTCCTTGCGCCACGCCAGGTCGTCCGCGCCAGGCCATCGCCACGCCGCGTCTCTCATCACCCCGCTACCGGGCGCGGCCCCGCATCGCTCAAGGCCCGGCGCGCAGCACGATCCCGTCCTCGCCCCGCTCCACCTCCAGCCCATGGCCCGCCTCCTGCGACAACAGCGGGGCGTAATGCCAACTTGCGTAAAGGCTGAAGGCTTCAAGCCCTCCAAGTCCCTGTTTTCGACAATTTGGGAATTGGGGGGCGCGGGGCTTCTGCGTGGTTCTTTATGCATTCCGGTATAACAGGCCGCACCACAGGGACGTCGACCTTCTCCGCCGCCACCGCGCCACTCGGTACGGCGGCCGGCTTCTCCGGCTTTCTGGACAGGGGAAAATCCTATGTGGCATACCATGCCGCGCGAAGATCGCCGGTGACCGCACCCCGCGGGAAGGCGGAGGAATCTTCCGGTTTCGACAGGATACGCTGGCGCGGCGCGCGGCGCGCTGCGGAACGACAGGAAAAAGGGACGAGGACATGCAGTCGGCGGAAGCCCGCCGACAACCGCCCGGAGGAACATCATTGCTGTTCAGCTCGCCCATTTTCCTGTTCGCCTTCCTGCCGGTGGTGCTCGCGGCGCTGTTTTCCATCGCGCGAAAAGGACTGACCTGGCAGAAGACGTTTCTGCTGGCGGCGTCGTTGTTCTTCTACGGCTGGTGGGAGTTCGGATACGTCTTTCTCCTGCTCCTCTCCATTGCCGCGAACTACCTGATCGCCACCAGGATTCTGTCCAACGGGCCGAATCCCGAAAGGGCGCGCCGGTGGCTGGTGGCGGGCCTGGCGCTGAACCTGGCGCTCATCGGATATTACAAGTATTTCAATTTCTTCGTGGACAACATCAACGCCCTGTTCGGTGACGTCGTTCCGCACTTTTCCATCATTCTTCCCATCGGCATTTCCTTCTTCACATTCCAGCAGATCGCCTTTCTGGTGGACGCCTACAAGGGGAAGGTGGAACACACGAATCCGCTGGACTACGGCCTGTTCGTCACCTTCTTTCCGCAGCTCATCGCCGGGCCCATCGTGCATCACAGCGACGTCATGCCGCAATTCGCCAGACGGCTGCGGCTGGAGCCGCATTACTTCTCCACGGGCGCCAGCCTGTTCACCATCGGCCTGTTCAAGAAGCTGGTCGTCGCCGACGGGCTGGCGCCCATCGCCAATTTCGTCTTCGGCCAGGCGGACAAGGGAGAGCCGCTGACCGCGGCGGTGAGCGCCATCGGTTTGCTCGCCTACACGTTTCAGCTCTATTTCGACTTCTCCGGCTATTCCGACATGGCCATCGGCCTGGGGCTGATGATGGGCATCCGGCTGCCCATCAACTTTCTCTCCCCCTACAAGGCGGCCAGCGTCATCGACTTCTGGCGGCGATGGCACATCACCCTGTCGCGCTTTCTGCGCGACTATCTCTACATCCCGCTGGGCGGCAACCGGAAAGGCAAGGTGCGGCGCTACATCAACCTGATGATCACCATGCTGCTGGGTGGACTGTGGCACGGCGCCAGCTGGAACTTCGTCATCTGGGGCGGCCTGCATGGCCTCTACCTGATGATCAACCATGCCTGGAACGCCGTGAGGGAGCGTCGCTCCCTGCCGCATCTGCCGCGGCCGGCGGGGCTGGCGCTCACCTTCGGCGGCGTCATCATGGCCTGGGCCTTCTTCCGCGCGGAGACGCTATCCGGCGCGCTCTCGATGCTCTCCGCCCTCGTCGATCCTTCCGCCTACGTGGTGGACAAGGAAAGCCTGAAGGCGGTGGTGAAGGCGACGGGAAACAAGACGTCGCACGTGCTGGCCCTGTTCGCCGCCGCCTTCGTCATCACGTTTGCGCTGCCGGCGGCTTCCGCCTATCACTTGCGGGCGCTCGATGGAGATGCGCGGGGCGCGCCGGCGGAATTCAGCCGAACCTTCCGCGCGGATGCGGCGCATTTCGCACTCTTCGTCATCGTGTGGGCGGCCATCCTCTTCGCTTCCGGTGGGGCAAATGAATTCCTCTACTTCCAGTTCTGACAGGCACGATTTCGCCAGGGCCTTCGCCATTGGCGCGGCCGCCCTGTTGCTGGCGCTGGCGGCCGGATACTGGCTCGTGCGGATCTATTTCACCCTCACCGGGGACTTCCTGCCGCTGTCCAAGGCGGCGGAACGGTTGCTGGAAAACAACGAACGGCGAGTGTGCCTCTACATGAACGTCATTTCCTCCGGCACGGACGCGAACCTGAAATTCGAGCTGTTTCGAAGGAGGAAAAGGCCTCCGGAGCTCGTCGTGCTGGGCTCTTCCCGCGTTTTGGCCCTCTATCAGCCCATGTTCCGCGCCCCCTTCCTGAACATGGGCAGGGCCTATCAGTTCCCCGCCTGGGAAAGGGAAGTCATCGACGCGATCGACGCCAAGGGCGCCAGGCCCCGGCTGGCGCTGATCGGCGTGGATTTCTGGTGGTTCAACGCGCGCTACATGAGAAAATCGCGCGCGGTGTCCTCGGGCGGGATCACCCGCATCGATCCGAACGATCCACGCCAGTTGCGCATCATCGTGAAAAGGAGCTGGGAAAATCCTTCCTACTGGAGCCTGCTTCCGCAGATGGCCAGCCTGCCGGCCTGTCCGGTGGGCATCCTCGCACGGCTGAAGAACGTCGGCTACCTGCCCGATGGCGGTGTGGTTTACCGGATAACGCCGGCCACCTCCAAGGATCGGCGCTTTCGGGACTCCCTTGGCAGAATACGGCGTGACAAGGGGGAATTCTCGACGGCGTCCGCCCCGGACGAACGGCAGACAGGAATCGTCCTGCGCTTCATGCGCCAACTGCGGGAGCGGGGCGTGAAGGTCGTCGCCTATGCGCCACCCGTGGCGCCAACCGTGTATCGGGCGATGCGCGAAAACGGCGATTACAGCTACATCGAGCGGGCCTTCACAGCCCTGAAGCGGGCCGGCATCACGTTCCACGACTATCTCGACCCGGCCCGGCTGGGGCTTGAGGATTGCGAATTTCTCGACGGCTTCCACCCGGGCGACGTCGCCAATGCCCTGTTGCTGCTGGACATGGCGCGGCGCGAACCGCAACTGTCCCGGGTTATGGACCTTTCGTTCCTGCGGCGGCTGGCCGCGAACCGGGGCATGTCCATGGCGATTTCCGATGCGCTGACGGGACGGAAGGAAGGAGACCACCTCGGTCTCGGCTGCCCGAAACGGCTGTCCGCCCCCCTGCCGATGGAGAAACTCTCCCGGGCCTATCTTCGTCCGCCACGCTCCGGGCGAGAGGCTCACTGAAGCCGCGGCAGCGAGCGTGTTGGAAGGTCAGGGCGCGGCGCGCAGAACGATCTCGTCCTCGCCCTGCTCCACGTCCAGCCCGTAGTTCGCCTCCTGCAACAGCAGCAGGGTGTAGTAGGGCTGCACCAGGTGGGCGTCGATCCTCTCCGCCGCCATCTCTCCGGTCAGCACGGCGACCAGCTTTTCCGGCAGCGCCGCCCGCGATCCCTTCGCCGTCAGCACCATTTCATCGCCGTTCACGTCCACCACCAGCTCGCCACCACGCGGAATGCACTCCCGCGCGATCAGCAACAGGTTCAGCAGCAGCTTCACCACCGCCTTCGGCCGGTTTTCCAGCGGCGCCCGCCAGTTCAGCGTGGCCCGCTTGTCGTCCGCCAGCAGGTTCTCCGCCAGGGCCCGCGCGTCGCCCAGGGAGATGTCGTCGCCCAGCGACCCCGCCGCGCCGAAGGCCAGCCGCGCATAGGCCAGCCGGTTGGCCGCGCGGCGGCCCGAATTGGCGATCAGGTCCAGCGCCGCCCGCCTGATTTCCGGGTCCTGGCTGGTTTCCAGCATCTCCATGCCGTTGCCGATGTTGCCCATCAGCGAGATGATGTCGTGACAGATGCGGCTACCGATGAGCGAGGCGAGCTGCAAGTCGTTCAGGCGGTTGGAATCGGTCATGGTGGCATCCCCCTCCCGTTGGCGCGAAACGCCGCGGCTGAAAGCCTTGCGTATTCCGGCGCCCGTGCGAATCATTGCAAAAGGCATCCGTTTTTTCCATACAGGGCGCGAAGCGCATTGCAAGGAAAGACCGCATGTCCACGCCCCTGCCCGAAATGCTCGAAACCCTCGCCCGCGCCGCCCACGGCGCCGGCCGCATCGTGCTGGACGTGCGCGAAGGCGGCATGAAGGTGCGCCGCAAGCCCGATGATTCGCCGGTCACACAGGCCGACACCATGGCCGAGGAATACATCGAGCGCGCGCTCGCCAGCGCCTTCCCCGGCCTGCCGTTCATCGGTGAAGAGCTCACCGCCGCCGGTCGCCAGGTGGCCCCCGCCGAGCGCTTCTTTCTTGTCGACCCGCTGGACGGCACCAGGGAATTCATCGCCGGGCGCGATTCCTTCTCCACCAACATCGCGCTCGTCGAGCACGGCCGGCCGGTGGCCGGGGTCATCTACGCGCCACTGCGCGCCGAGATGATCGCGGGGGCCCCCGGCGAGGGCCTGTGGCGCGCCCGCGTGGACGCCCACGCCCCCTTCGACGCTTCGGCGCTGCGCCCCTTCACCCCCTTCGTCGAACCGCGCCCCATGCGCCGGGCCGTCGTGTCGTTCTCGCACCTCGATGAAAGAACCCTGCGTTGGCTGAAGGCGCGCGGCGTGACCGATCAGGTGCGCATGGGCTCCGCCTA
Source organism: Hyphomicrobiales bacterium (assembly GCA_027031305.1). Lineage (GTDB taxonomy): Bacteria > Pseudomonadota > Alphaproteobacteria > Rhizobiales > Aestuariivirgaceae > Thermopetrobacter. The sequence goes on from JALVRJ010000050.1 coordinate 12,062, forward strand.
CAAGTTCTGCCTGTTGCTCACCGGCGAGGCCGACGTCTATCCGCGTTTTGGCCCCACCATGGAGTGGGACACCGCCGCCGGCCATGCCCTGCTGCAAGCCGCCGGCGGCGCGGTGCTATTGCCCGACGGCTCCGCCCCCCTCACCTACGGCCACGTGAACAGGGGCTTTCTCAACCCCGGCTTCGTCGCCTTCGCGCCGGGCGTGGAGGCCCGCACATGATCCCGCCGCGACGCCGCCACCCGCCCCTGTTGGCGGCGCTGGTCATGGCGCTCGCGCTCGCGGCGCCGCCCCTCGCGCCAGCCCCCCCGGCGCTGGCCCTGAAGGTTTCGAAAGAACGCGAGGCGCGGCTGGAGGCCGACTTCCGGCGCTGGCTGCACGGGCCCTTCCGCCGACGGGCATTGAAGGAAGGCATTCCGGAAAAGGTGTTCGACGCCGCGCTCGGCCACGTGAAGCCCATTCTCAAGCTTCCCGACCTCGTGCTCCCCGGCACCGCGCCCATTCCGCCGCGGCAGCGGCAGGCGGAGTTCTCCAGCCCGGCGCACTACTTCGACGAACGTTCCCTGCGCATCCATGCCGAACGCGGACGCAGGCTGCACCGCCAACACGCCCGCCTGCTGCGCCGCCTCGAGCGACGCTTTGGCGTGCCGGGCGACATCGTGTTGGCCATCTGGGCGCGCGAATCCAATTACGGCCGCGCTTCCATCCGCCATGACGCCTTCGCCATCCTCGCCACCCAGGCCTGGCTGGGCCGCCGCAAGAAGCTGTTCCGCCGCGAACTGCTGGCGGCGTTGCGCATGGTGGCCTCCGGCGAGGTGCCGCTGCGACGCATGAAGGGTTCCTGGGCCGGGGCGCTGGGCCAGCCGCAGATGATGCCCTCGGATTACCTGAGATACGCGGTGGACTTCGATGGAGACGGACGGCGCGACATCTGGCGCTCCGTGCCGGACGTGCTGGCCTCCATCGCCAACCACCTGGCACGCCACGGCTGGCGGCGGGGTGTGCATTGGGGCGTGGAAGTGCGGTTGCCTGAAAGCGTGCCCTGCCACCTGGAAGGCCCGGACCAGGGCAGGCCACTGGCGGAATGGCGGCGCATGGGAATCGTGCGGGTTGGTCATCAACCCTTCCCGAAGAGCTGGCGCAAGCGAACGAGAATATTCCTGCTCACCCCCGCCGGGCGTTATGGGCCGGCGTTTCTCGTCAGCCGCAATTTCCATGTCGTCAAGGAATACAACACGAGCGACCTCTATGCCCTGTTCATCGGCCATCTGGCCGACCGCATCGCCGGCCGCGTCTGGGGGCCGTTCGAGACGCCATGGCGAGACACCGGCCCCATGACCCGCGCCGACGTGGCCCGCATCCAGCGCGAGCTGGAGAAACGGGGCCATGACGTTGGCGGTGTCGACGGCCTGCCGGGTTTCAGGACCCGCCGCGCCATCGGCCGCTGGCAACAGGCGCGGAAGATGTTCCCCACCTGTTTCCCCACCCCGCGCCTGAAGCGCCGGCTGCCGGGCGGCTGAGCCCGGCCCTGGGCGCCGCGCGTCCTTGCAGCCGCCTCTGGTTAACAGATCGCTAATCCTTTTGCTGCAAGATGCCGACAAATGGCCGCAAAAGGGCCACGGGTGGAACACGCCGCCATGGCATCAACACCCCGCCCCATCCCATGCACTCGCAGGAGAATCGACCATGACCAGGCGCTGGATGCTCACCACTACCCTGTTGCTCTCCCTCGCCGCGGCCATGCCCGCCATGGCCGCCGGCCAGTCCGTCACGGTGCGCCCCGCCAACGCGCCGGCCACCACCCAGCAGCGCGAAACCTTCAGCGTGGATGAGATCGTCGATGCCGGGCACAAGTTCTTCGGCACCACCACCAAGGGGCTGGCGCGGGCCATCGAATCCGTGTTCAAGGCCCACGGCCGCCCCACCGGCTACGTGCTGGGCGAAGAGGCCTCCGGCGCCTTCGTCGCCGGCCTGCGCTATGGCGAGGGCACGCTCTATCTCAAGAACGGCCGCCAGCAGAAGATATTCTGGCAGGGCCCCAGCATCGGGCTGGACGCCGGTGGCAATGGCTCCAAGGTCCTCATGCTGGTCTACGACATCGACATCCCGCGCGAGATCTTCGATCGCTTCATCGGCATTTCCGGCTCCGCCTACCTGGTGGCGGGCCTCAGCGTGAGCGTGCATTCCAACGACAAGATCACCCTCATTCCCGTGCGCACCGGTGTCGGCGCCCGCCTGGGCGGCAACCTGGGCTACCTGAAAGTCACCGCCCGCCCCACCTGGAATCCGTTCTGATACGGCTTCGCGCCAACCCGCCTATCCCTATCCGGAGTGATCCTGTCATGCCGCGCCCCATCTCGCTACGGGTGCGGCATTAAGGATTCCTCCACCTTCGCATTGCCCCTGCGCCGGTTTTTCGCTTCAATGCCGGCAATGAACACGATCGTGCCGAATCTGGGGGCATTCGAGAAATGGGCCTGAACCTCACACCCGCCGAGGTCTTCATGCTGGCGCTGCTGGGCCTTGGCGCGCTCATGCTGGCGCTGCTGGTGCTGCTTTACGTCAGCCGCCTGACGCGCCGCAAGGTGCGGCAATGGCGCGAGTCGCGCCGTCGCAAACCTGATGTGTTGGCCGACCTGCAAACCCGGAACAGCCACCTGAAGGCCGAGCATGCCATGATGGCCCACAGGCTGGAAAGGACCATGCAAGAGGCCGAGGAGCGCATCACCCGGTACCGCGCCGAGGCCGCCCGCGCCGACAACCGCGCCGGCATCCTGGCGGAAAGACTGGACAAGGCCAACGAGCGTATCGCCGACCTCGAGGACACCATCGCCGGGCTGAAACGAACCATCGCCGAGATGCGGAAAGAACTGGCCGAGACGCAAACCCGCGCCGAAAAACTCTTCGCCGAACGCTCCGACCTGAACCTGCAACTGGCGTCTCTGCGAGAAAAGCACGACGCCCTCGCCGCCAGGGAGCGAACCCGCGCCAGCGAGCTGGCCGACGCCGCAAAAGCCCTGAAACAGGCCCGGGCGGAAGCGAAGGACCTGGCCGCTCGCCTGCGCGAGGCCGAGGCAGCGCGCAAGACCCAGGCCGGCCGCATCGAGGAGCTGGAGCGGCAACTGCAAGAACGCGACGCCGCCCACGCCCGGCTGGAAACCGAGCTGGCCGACGAACGCGCCCATTTCCTGCGCGAGAAAATGCGCCTGCAAGAGCAAATCGCCACCTTTTCCGAAAGGCTGGAAAAGGCCAAGAGCGGCATCACCGGCCCCGCGCCCACAAAAATGGCGGATGAAAAACGTCAAACGGCCAACGCCAACTAAACGCGGGGTAACGACCCCAGAAGCTCCTCAGCGAAGTTTTTTCGTGTTCCGCCCAGAAAAGGAGAATGCGCCGTCCATTACCGCACCGTGCATGCACACGTTATTTTTCCGTTTCCCGGCGTCACTGGCGCGGGGTTGAAGATCTTTAGCGCAACCTACCCCATACCCTGTGCATTGCTTCCAGGATGATGGCTTCCGTCGTCTTTTTTGCTTCCGGGTTGGGCTTGGAGTGGAAAGCACGATTCGCGGAATGCCAGGTGCCCTCCCATTGCCCGTCAAAACCGTGGTGCGCATTGTCCAGAAGATGGAAGAACGTTCTTTCGTATCTCGAAGCGGTTCTTTGGCACGCCGCCCGATTCCCCTGATACGTGCCCCAGTCATCGAGACTGCCGTAGAATATGTGGGTTTCCACGGAGTTGCCGTAGGAGTTCGGGCATTGCCCGCCGACGCCGGGGTAAAGCGCGAAAATCAACGATGGCCGAGCGCCGTTCGTGAAATGCCGCGCGGATTTCAACGCGACGGTTGCCCCACGGGAGAACCCCATCACCGCGAAACGCGTCAGATCGATTTCGGGATGGGTATCACGCACCATTTTCATCGCCATCGGCACATCCTGCCCATAATCGAATACGTGCATGCCACCGAAACGCTTTCTGCCCCTCATGCCGGCACTGTCTATGAGAATGGCCGAAACGCCGTGCCGGGCGAACCATTTGGCCCAGTGACGGTGCGCGCGCACCGGCCCGCTGCCCTGCAAAAGAAAAACGGCCGGAGAGTTTTCGCCGGCGGGGTAGATCTCTATATGATCGCGAACACGCTCCTGTTGTCCGTCCGGATCGAGAGCGTTCGTGGTCTGGCACGAGGCAAGGAACAAAGCCACGCCCGCCAAAAGGACTATGCGGAAAAGCGAAAGGAAAAAATCACGGGCGGGTTTCATCAATTTTCTCCCCTCCGGTCGTCAACAGCCCCTTGCGCACACTTGTCTAGCAAGGGTCTTCATATACCACAAGAAAATGCGGGATGCGCCGCCCGTCCTCGCGCTCCTCGATGAACTCCTCGAAGTCTGAGCGCTTCAGGCCGAGGCGGGAGAATTCCGCCAGCTCCGCCACTGAAAGAGGCCACGGCGGACCTTCCGCCACCGTGTCGTCCTGGCGAGCGCGGGTGATGACCAGCAGCCGCCCGCCGGGCGCCAGCAGCGAGGCGATGGCCGCCATGACACGCGCGCGCATCTCGATCGGCAGCGACTGGATGGTGTAGGTCTCGTGCACCAGGTCGAAGGCCCCGCGCAATTCCTCCGGCAGATCGAACAGGTCGGCGACGCGGAAATCGGCCACCTCGCCATGACGCTTCTTCGCCCATTCAATGGCGCTGGGCGAGATGTCGATGGCCGTCGTCTCATAGCCGCATTTGGCGAGAAAGGCGGCATTGTCCCCCAGCCCGCAGCCCACGTCGATAGCCCGCGTGCCTTTCGGTGGTGGCGGCTGGCGGCGCATCCACTCCACCAGCGCCGGGTGCGGTTCGAGCCCGGCCCACGGAACCAGCGCCACGTCGCCTTGCGCCGAGGCATAGAGTTCCTCGAACCAGCCGGTGAAATCGCCGCCCTTCTCCAGGTACTCCGCCTGCAACCGGTCCGCCCGCTCCCGTCCTTTCCTGCGCGCCTCGCTGTCGTCGATATGGCTCATTGTTTTTTCCGAGAGGTTTGCAAGAAGACTTCAAAAGCACTCAAACTCATCATTTCCACTCTTTCTCCGTCATTCCCGCGCAAGCGGGAATGACGGAGGCTGTCAATGAATCCCCGCTTGCGCGGGGATGACGAGGAAAAAACATCTGCCCCTTTTCCTTCAGCATTTATTTTTTCCCTTCCTTGTGCATCGCCCCTTCCTTCGCCGGCAGGGCCAGCCCGACGATGGGCCCGAAGGGAATGAGGTTGCTCTCTTCCCTGATCCCCAACGCGAAAAGGCGCGATATCGTGCCGTCCAGGAACAGTGCGTCGGGTGTCTTCAGAACGTCGCGGAACAGCCGCGCGAAGGCGTGGAAGTTCACCCGGCTTTCCGACAGCACGAAGAACACGTCCCGCCCGTTGGCGCGCACGCCCACACCATTGCGGATCTTCCGCGAGGTGGAATCGCGCCGGAACTTCGGGTGCAGCCGCCCGTTTATCACCAGCATCGGCCCCGACTGCGTGGCGAACCGCGGCCGCAGCCGCCCGGCCCGAAAGGCCTTGTCGAAGGCGTGTGATTCCATCACCCCGGCACGCCCGGCAGCGATCCAGAACACACCGTTGGGCAGCAGGTGAAAATTGCCAAAGCCGCGCCGCAGGTTGATTTTCTTCTTCAGCGCGCCTTCCTCGATATACAGCCCGGCGGGATTGTATCGTGGCGTATACATGCCGGCGTTCATGGCGAACACCAGCTTCTGACCGCGCGCCGCCAGCCACTCGCGCAGCCGCGCGAAGGTGCCGAACCGCTCGCCCTCCTCGTCCGTCAGCCACAACCGCAATGGCAACCGGCCGACATCGAAGTGACACACCACATGGCGCGCCTGTTCATGCGTCAGCCGCTTGCAGCCATTGACGGGAAGCGCAGCGCGTGGCGCAGACGGATCTTCCGCCGCCACCTCCACGGCCATGGCCACCGGCATAACGTCGCCCGCCAGCGCCAACAGCGCCGCGAACACCATCGCGCCACGTCCACGGCCCCGCGCCCGCAACCATCTCGTCTGTCCATCCACGCCGTTCATCCATCCGTTCCCAGCCCGGCCACACTTCACAATCAGGCGTAGTTGGGCTAACACGCTTTGCGAAAGTGGGCCAGCGCGCGACAGCCGTTTTTTCATTCTCACCGGCATCATCGGTGGCTGGCCCTGTCGGGATTTTCTTGAACCATCCGCGAGGGGAACAAACATGCCAAAGAACGCCTTCTATGCCCAGTCCGGCGGCGTCACCGCCGTCATCAACGCCTCCGCCTGCGGCGTCATCGAAACCGCCCGCGCCAATCCGGACAAGATCGGCAAGGTCTACGCCGGCAAGAACGGCATCATCGGCGCGCTCACCGAGGAGCTGATCGACACCAGCAAGGAATCCGACGAGGCCATCGCCGCGCTGCGCCACACGCCCGCCGGCGCCTTCGGCTCCTGCCGCTACAAGCTCAAGAGCCTGGAGGAGAACCAGCGCGAATACGAGCGCCTCATCGAGGTCTTCAAGGCCCACGACATCGGCTACTTCTTCTACAACGGCGGCGGCGACTCGGCGGACACCTGCTACAAGGTCAGCCAGCTTTCGGAGAAGATGGGCTTCCCCGTGCAGGCCATTCACGTGCCCAAGACCGTGGACAACGACCTGCCGATCACCGACAACTGCCCCGGCTTCGGCTCGGTGGCGAAATACATCGCCGTGTCCACCCGCGAGGCCAGCTTCGACGTGCGCTCCATGGCCAAGACCTCCACGAAGATCTTCGTGCTGGAGGTGATGGGCCGCCACGCCGGCTGGATCGCCGCCGCCGGTGGGCTGGCCGCGGACGCGGAGACGGACATTCCGGTGGTGATCCTGTTCCCGGAGATCGAGTTCGACCAGGAGGCCTTCTTCGCGCGGGTGAAGGAGAACGTGGAGAAATACGACTACTGCACCGTGGTCGTCTCCGAGGGCTGCAAATGGCCCGACGGCCGCTTCCTCGCCGAGCAGGGCACGCGCGACGCCTTCGGCCACGCCCAGCTGGGCGGCGCCGCGCCGGTGGTGGCGAACATGATCAAGGACGCGCTGGGCTACAAGTATCACTGGGCCGTGGCCGACTACCTCCAGCGCGCCGCGCGGCACCTGGCCAGCCAAACGGATGTCGAGCAGGCCTACGCCGTCGGCAAGGCCGCCGTGGAGAAGGCCTTGGAGGGCAAGAACTCCATCATGCCCACCATCGACCGGGTGTCGAGCAACCCCTACAAGTGGGAGATCGGCGAGGCGCCGCTGGAGAAGGTGGCGAACGTGGAAA
>JALVRJ010000051.1 GCA_027031305.1 Hyphomicrobiales bacterium
GATCTTCTCCACCTGCTCGTCCGATACTTCCTTCACCACCTTGCCCGGCACGCCCATGACCACCGAGCGCGGCGGGATGATCTTGCCCTCCGGAATGACGGCGCCAGCGCCGATGATGCACGCATCGCCCACTTCCGCGCCATTCATGATGGTCGCGCCCATGCCCACCAGCACATCATCACCAATGGAGCAGCCATGCAGGATCACGTTGTGGCCCACCACCACGTTCCTGCCCACCGTGGTGGGGTGCCCCCAGTCGGTGTGCACCACGGAATTGTCCTGGATGTTGGAACCGTCACCAATACGGATGAATTCGTAATCGCCGCGCAGCACCGCGCCGAACCAGATGGAAACCTTGCGCCCCAGCTCCACCTTGCCGATCACCGCCGCCGTCGGCGCGATGAACGATTCACCCTTCGGCGGCAACTTGGGGCGATGCCCGTCCAGAACATAAATGGCCATGAAAACATCCTCCTGCTCCGGGGGGCGTTCCGGCAAGGCGCCACGCCTGCGCCAGGCACCCCTCATTTTCGTGCGCCCGTTTTCCCTTCCACCCCCGCGCCCCCGCCCTTTCCGGCCCGGGACCCGGCCGAGGACGCCGCGCCGCCCAGGTCCACGGCCTCGGCCTCTATCAGGTCTTCCAGGCGGGAGCTGAAGACCTTGCCAACGGAATCATACACCCCGAATTCCCGCCCCGGCAGCAGTTTGCTCAATTTTTCCGCAAGTCGCTTGTCCTTGCCCGCCCGCTCCAGCGTGCCGCGCAACCAGTAGCCCGCCTTGTCCCTCACCACCTGCCACACGAGCGCCAGCCCACCCTTCGTCCGCACCCGCACTTCCGCCAGCGGCTTCAGATCCGGCCGCGCCTTGCGCACGTCGTTGAAGGACAGATCCGTCAGCGAATAGAACAGCGCCCTGATGTTCGCCACGTTCGGCTTCGCCCCCGGCGGCATGTCTTCCAATACCAGCGGCAAGCCCACCACATCCCCCGCCTTTTTCGGCTCCGGGTTGGGCTTCAGCCTCAACACCTCGCCATCGCCATGGCGAATGACCACCTCCGCCACGGAATCCTCGGGCAGCCTGACAAGCTGATTGTCGGCCCAGCCCTCCACCCGCACCGGCGCGCGCACGCGCCCTTCCACCAGCCAGGCGCGTTTTTCTTCGTGCACGCGGGCGAACTGCGCCTCGCGCCCGCCACCCAGCCAGTCCGGCGCCTCGCGCCCCAGGATCACGTCGGCCAGCACCCTTCCCCGCTTGTCCTTCACCACCACGCGCGTGGCCAGCGATTGCGGATTCGGCTCGTCGACGAAGATAAACCGGTATTTTTCCGCCCTTGCCGTGGCCGGGCGCGCCTTTTTCATTTCCGCCAGCGTCAGCAGCACGCTCTTCACCTGCGCCGGATGCACCGGAAAATCGGCCTCGCCCGCCACCCAGGCATCCCGCGCCCGCCGCACCACCAACATCTCGTCGCCACGCCGGATCTCGATGCGCGCGGCCTCCTCCAGGTGCCGGCGCAAGGAGGGCAACAGGAGCTCGCCCACGCCCTCCACCTTCAGCGGCGCCCGCGCGCTCATCCACGCCCACGCCGCCAGCGCCAGTGAAACGGCCGCCACCACGGCCAATATGCCCACCGTGCGCCACCGCATCACGCCTCTCGTGCCTCCCCGTTCATCGCCTGCCGGGCGCGCCGCGCCATCATCCGCCGCGACAGCCACACCAGTAGGCCGATCATGGCCACCAGCAGCGCCACGCCCACGATGTTGATCACTTTCAGGTGGAACTCCAGCCGTCGGATGTCGCGCACCAGCGCCTGCTGCACGTCGCGCAGCGACCGCCGCAGACCCAGGATTTCCTTGCGCACCCGCGCGATGCGCTCCCGATCCTTTTCCGAAATCACCAGTTTGCCGCCCTCGACACGCGCCGTTATGCCGGACAGCCGCTTTTCCGCCGCTTTCAGTTGCTCCTGTAACCGGCGCTCGCGCGCCCGGTATTGGCGCTCCGCCACCTGCCGCAGGGCCACCACGCGTTCGAACGGCCGGCGCTTCATCATCCGACCCGTCAGGCCGGACAGCGCCTCGCCGCCGCCCAAGTGCTCCAGCGCGTTGAGCACGAAGGTGGCGTTGCCCGCCAGCGGCAGCACCAGGGTGCGCCCGCCGCCCATGTTCTGCAACCGCGCCCAGAAACGATCCGCCAGGAAATCGGAATCGCCCACCAGCAACAGGTTCAACCGGCCCGAGCGCAAATGATCGGCTTCCCCGCTTGAATCATTTTCTCCACCACTTGAATCGGACTTTGCGGAATCAACATTTTTACGCATAATTTCATGTGCTTGCAGCGTTTTCTTGATATTTTTTTCCACCTTCTTCTCCGCACCGAAGAAGGCCTGTGCCACGCCCGAAACCTTCACCGCCAGTGCCAGCCGCCGGCCACCGGGCCTGAAGGCCGCCTGCAACTTGATCGGATCGGGCGGCGTCAGCAGGTCAATCTTCATCAGCGCCGAGTTCTCGCTCGTGCGCAATACCGGCACCACCGACAGCGCCGCCCCTTTCGCCTTCTCGAACACCCCCGCGCTGGCCACGTTGATGGTGTTCACATTGTTGAACAACGTGCCCAGCGCCTTATTGAAGGCGCGCTCATCCAGCTCCAGCCAGGCCGGATAACTGCCCTGCACCTGCCGCCCGCCCATCTCGAACACCACCGTGCGGGCAAAGGTGGCATCCGCAGCGAACACGCCGGTCTTCACCACCACGCCCCACTTGCGCAGCATCCGCACCAGCGTGTCCTTGTCCTTCAGGTTGGTGTGGCCGATCAGCTTCATGTCCGTCATCGCCATCTCGGCCAGCGGATCCAGCGCCAGCACCGCCGGCATTCCGCGCAGCAGGTGCCGCTCCACCGCCCGCCACATGGGCTCTTCCGCCAGCACCGGCGTTGCCAGCAACAGCATGTCCACGTCGTTCAACTGCTCGGAGCCGCCCGCCGGATCGATGCGCCGCACCTCGAACAGCTCGCGCAATTGCGCCACCAGGCCCCATTCCCGCGTGCGCCGGCCGCTGGGCAACGCCTTGCCGAACATCGGCAGGCTGGTGAGCACCCCCAGCACCGGCCGCCTCGGCTGGCTCAGCCGGTGAATGAGCAGGGTGAGGTCATATTCCAGCAGCGGCGCGCGCTCCACCGGCAGGAAGGGAATGACCTCGCGCTTTCCGGTGGTGTTCTCGCCGACGATGCCGAACCATGCGTTGCGCCCATCCGGCAATGGCACGGGCCGCAACCCGGCGGCGATGGCCATGTCCTCTTCGCGCGAGAACGGCTGTGGATCCACCACCTCCACCCTCACCTTGCCCGGCGCCAGCGCCGCGTATTGACGCAACAATGTCTGAACGCGCGCGCCATGGTCGGCGTAGGGCGCGGCTCGCTCGGCCAGCGCCCGCGAGAAATAGAACGTCAGGGTTACCGGCTCGTCCAGACGCTTCAGCACGCGCTTGGTGGCCTCGGTGATGGTGAACAGCTTCTCTTCCGTCACGTCCACCCGCGCCTGCCTCAACGCGATGTGGGCGAACAGGTTCAGCCCCAGCAGCGCCAGAAGCGCCAGCGCCACCGCCAGAAGCGCCGGCGCCCCCATGCGCCCCGTAGAAACGCCCGAAACACGCCCTGCCCGTTCCCTGTGTTCGCTCATCCGCTCAGGCCGCCTTCTTCCATTCCACCACCAGCACGTTGATGAACAGCCAGAAGGCCGTCATGCTGAGCCAATAGACGACATCCGCCAGCGTCACCACGCCTTGCGCCACGGCGGCGTAATGCGACGGCACGGAAATGGCCAGCAGCGCCTCCGCCACCGGCGCCGGCAACGCCCCGCCCAGCACCTCCTGCACCAGTGGGGTGCCCATGCTCATGAGGATGAAGCACACCGCCGCCGCCAACACATAGGCGATGACCTGGTTGCGCGTGATCGCGCTCATCGCCGCGCCGGCGGCCAGCAGCACCCCGCCCGTGGCCCATCCGGCCAGATACCCCAGCGCGATGACGCCATTATCCGGCGAACCCAGCCAGTTGACCGTGATCCACAGCCCGAAGGTGGCCATCAGCCCGACGCCGAGGAACAGCCAGCCCGCCAGCCACTTCGCCACCACCGCCGTCGTCGTCGTCAGCGGCAGGGTCAACAGCAGCTCGATGGTGCCGCTGTTGCGCTCCTCCGCCCACAGGCGCATGGCCACCGCCGGCGCCAGCACCAGCAGCAGCCACGGCAGATAGAGGAAGAACGGCGCCAGATCCGCCACCCCGCGGGCGAAGAAGTTGCCCACCTGGAAGGTGAACACCCCCGCCAGCGCCACGAAGATGACGATGAACACGTAGGCGATGGGCGTGGCGAAATAGGCGGAAAGCTCGCGCCGCACAATGGCCATGAACGCCCTCATGCCGCCGCCCTCCCCGCGCTTTCCCGCGTCGTCAGGTGCCGGAAGGCCATCTCCAGGGATGGCTCTGCACCATCGGGCACGCGCGCGGCGATATCTTCCGCCGTGCCCGCGGCCACCACCCGCCCACGCGCGATGATGACCACGCGGTCGCACACCGCCGGCACCTCCTCCAGGATATGGGTGGAAACGATAATGGCCGAATCCTTCGCCATCTCGCGAATGAGGTCGCGCACCACCTGTTTCTGGTTCGGATCCAGCCCGTCGGTGGGTTCGTCCAGAATGAGCACGTCGGGCCTGTGCATGATGGCCTGTGCCAGCCCAACCCGGCGGCGAAAGCCTTTCGACAGGGTGCCGATGCCCTGCCCCCACACGCTCGTCAGGCGCGTGCGTTCCGCCGCCTCCTCCATCGCACGCTTCAGACCCGAGCCGGACATTCCCCGCGCCGCGCCACAGAACTTGAGAAAACCCCGCACCGTCATCTCGTCATACAGCGGCGCGCCTTCCGGCAGATAGCCCAGGTGGCGCTTCGCCTCCACCGGCCGCGCCCACATGTCGATGCCACAGATTTCCACTCGCCCGCCATCGGGCCGCAAAAAGCCCACGGCCACCTTCATGGTGGTGGACTTGCCCGCGCCATTGGGCCCAAGAAAGCCCAGCACCTCGCCCCTGGCCACGCTCAGCGAGATGCCATCCACCGCCATGATCGGCCCGAAGCTCTTGCGCACGTCCTCAAGCCGCAGCAATGCATCCATGAGCGGGTGTGCTCCCTGGCGATGATGACATGGGAAAAACGAACCGCCCCCGAACCGGGGACTCGCAAACCGCTCTCCATATAATCCGCCGGCAAGGTCCAATCAACACTTCCACTCCCTCGTCATTCCGCCCCCCTTCGTCATTCCGGCGCAAGCCAGAATCCCGTGTGATACCAAGCTGCGCAAAGGTTGACCGGTGAAACCGCCCCAGTTCCCGCGAAGGAAACGAAAAAGCCCCGGAGCGGAAGAACGCTCCGGGGCCGCGAGATCGTCAAAAAGCGTATGCCTCAGTGCGAATAGAACTCGACCACCATGTGCGGTTCCATCTGCACCGGATAGGGCACGTCCGCCAGCTGCGGCACGCGCAGGAAGGTGGCCTTCATGGCGTTGTGATCCACCTCGATGTAGTCCGGCACCTCGCGCTCCGGCGAGGCGACGGCCTCCAGCACGATGGGGATCTGCCGCGATTTCTCGCGCACCTCGATGACGTCGCCCGGCTTCACCCGGTAGCTGGGGATGGTCACCCGCCGGCCATTCACCAGCACGTGCCCATGGTTGACGAACTGCCGCGCCGCGAAGATGGTCGGCACGAACTTGGCGCGATATACCACCGCGTCCAGCCGCCGCTCCAGCAGGCCGATGATATTCTCCGCCGTGTTGCCCTTCATCCGCGAGGCTTCCACGTAGGTGCGGTGGAACTGCTTCTCGGTGATGTCGCCGTAATACTTCTTCAGCTTCTGCTTGGCGCGCAGATGCAGGCCGTAGTCGGAGAGCTTGCCGCGGCGGCGCTGGCCGTGCTGGCCCGGCGGATAGTCGCGGCGGTTGATGGGGCTTTTCGGCCGCCCCCACAGGTTAACGCCAAGCGCCCGGTCGACCTTGTATTTGGCCTGATGGCGCTTGCCCGAGTTCTTCTTCGCCATGTCGGTTCCTCTTGTCTTTCAACTGCTCACGCGGCCCGAATGAAAAGAAAGGCCGCAAGCATCAATGCAAAAAGGCGCGGCCGCACGCTCACGAGCGCGCCAGCCCCACCTTTCGAACATCACGCCCGCTTTCCTCCCAGCGCTCTCGCCCCGGAACAGGACGCGACCCTTGGAACAAGCATCGGCCACGCCCGCAAGCGGACACCCGCGACGGAGCCAACGCCCCACCGCGCGCCCCTTCTACGCCACCCCACCACAGGCGTCAAGCAACGCTAACTCGATATATCCTTCATGCTCGAACAGCCGCTTGAGGTCGTCGAACGTCCAGCCCGCAGCCTTGGCGGTGAGGAGGGCGCGGCCGGCTTTTGCGTTCTTCTCGCCCGCATCGTCCATACCCTCCGCCAGCCCTGCCACGCGCAGGGCCTGTTTGGCGATGGCCTCCGCCGGGTCGATGAACTTGACGGGCCAGGGCGCGGCCTCCTCCAGCTCCGGCAATAGCAGCGGATAGTGCGTGCAGCCCAGCACCACCACATCCGTGCGCGCGCCGTCCCCTCCCGCGACGAACGCCGGCGCGATCTCTTCCCTCAGCCGCGCCATGTCCACCGCGCCACCGCGCAGCTTTTCCTCTGCCAGCGCCGCGAGGTTCTTCGCCCCGTGCAGCACCACCTGGCAGTGCCAGGCGAAGGTGTGGATGAGCTTCTCGGTATATTCCCGCCGCACCGTGCCGGGCGTGGCCAGCACGCCGATGATGCGGCTTCTCGTTTCCAGCGCGGCCGGCTTGATGGCCGGCACCGTGCCCACGAACGGCAGCGGC
>JALVRJ010000052.1 GCA_027031305.1 Hyphomicrobiales bacterium
TAGAGCTGGGCGGCGCGCTGGCGGCGCGCCATGAAGCGCCGGCGCCAGTGCTTCAGCGTTTCGGCGTAATGCAGGCGCAAAATCTCGACATCGGAAATGATGAGGCCACTGCGCTCGATGGCCGGCACGACCTCGGACATGGCCGGGATGTAGCCGCCGGGGAAGATGTAGCGGTCGATCCAGCGCGAGGTGACGCCGGGGCCGTCGGCGCGGTTGATGGAGTGGAGCACGGCGACACCATCGTTGCCGAGCAGATCACGCACCTTGTCGAAGAAAGCCGGATAATGGGCGACGCCGACGTGCTCGAACATGCCGACGGAAACGACGCGATCGAAACGCTCGGTGATGTCGCGGTAGTCCTGCAAGCGGAATTCCACCCTGTCGGCGAGGCCGGCACGGCGGGCGCGGGCGCGGGCATGTTCCAGCTGTTCGGTGGAGAGGGTGATACCGACCACGCGCACGTCCTCGTAGACCTGTGCCAGGTACAACGCCAGCCCGCCCCAGCCGCAGCCAATGTCCAGAATGCGCTGACCGGGGCGAATATGCAACTTGGCCGCCAGATGGCGCTTCTTGGCCAGCTGCGCCTCTTCCAGGTCACACTCGGGGGTGGCGAAATAGGCGCAGGAATATTGCCGGTCGGGGTCGAGGAAGAGGTCGTAGAGCCCGCCGTCAAGATCATAATGATGGGCGACGTTGCGGCGGGCGCGGCGCCGGGTGTTGCCACCCAGGCGCACGGGCAGGCGCCAGGTGGCGCGCCGCAGGGCATCTAGCCAGCGCATCAGGGGCGGCCAGTCGGCGTGGCGCACGTTGTTCATGAGCAGAACGAGAAATTCCGCGATGTCGCCACGCTCGACGACGAGGCCGCCATCCATGTAGGCCTCGCCAAGCCCGATGTCGGCATCGAGCAGTTTGCGCAACCACTTGCGGCTGGTGATGCGCACCCGCACCTCCTCGCCGCCGCCATCACCGTAGGACCTGAGATCTCCTCCGGGATAGATCACCAGCAATTTTCCGCGCCGCACCAGGCGGCGCAGCATGGCGTCCATCATGGTTGCAGCCAGCATGTCTCCTCCTCCTTGCCTTGTGGCGTCTCCCCCGGCCAGCAACTCCATGCGCCTTATCGGATATAGGCACGGCGTGAGTGATTTGAAGGTAACATCCGCCTGAAAACACCTTGAAACGGCGCCTTGCGAGACGGACGAAATGGCTCCCCGCACCAGCGCATGTATAAGAAAGTGCTAATATTATGAATTATAAATACATGATATTAGAATTCACTTATATTAGAAAGTTCTACTTATAAACGTCTAAAATAATTTCGAAAAAGTCATATTCTATATTGCATATAAACGATCCTCGTGCTAGGCAATTCATCCAACGACATGGGAGGAGGCCTCTGGCTCAGGATTGGCAACCCGGCCTTTTTCGGGCGGTCGCGCCCGGCGGGACCGGCAATAACAAAGCAGAGAGGGACAGAACAGAATGCAGAGGAAGCGTACCAGGAAAGCGGGTGTGGTGACGGCCATGGCGGCGGCTTTCGCGTTCACGGCGGGCGCACAGGCGGCCGAGGTGCAGAAGGTCCACGAAAAGGGTCTGAAGCCTTACGAGATCGTGGATGGCGTTTCCATTCCCAAGTCGCTCACCGGCAAGGCTGGCGACCCCAAGCGCGGAGCGAAAATCGTCGTCAAGCGCAAGAAGGGCAATTGCCTGGCCTGTCACAAGATCAACCAGCTGAGCGACTATCCCTTCCACGGCAACATCGGCCCGGAACTGACGGACGTGGCCAGCTACATGAAGGAAGGCGAGATGCGCCTGCGGCTGGTAAATCCGAAGGTCCTGAATCCGGATACCATCATGCCCGCCTTCTACCGCGTGGAAGGGCTGCACCGGGTGATGAAGAAATACGAGGGCAAGCCGGTGCTGACGGACCAGGAGATCGAGGACGTGATCGCCTTCATGAAAACGCTGAAGGCTTCCCAATAACCGGGAAAGGTCCGGAGAGGCGTGGCGCGCGTCCACATCAGCGAGTTTCCGGCAATACACGGAACATGGGAGGAAACGCCCGGGAACAAGGGCGCGTGCGAACCTACGCATGACGATTTCGAAAGGCAACAAAGGGAGCTGCAACATCATGAGCAACATCAAGATCGAGGTGCTTGATCGCCGCGAATTCCTCGTGACCAGCGGCGCGGCGGTGGCGGCGCTGGTC
>JALVRJ010000053.1 GCA_027031305.1 Hyphomicrobiales bacterium
GCCGATCACCCCTTCGGTGGTCGAATAACCGGCGGAGAAATGCAGCGAGCCGGTGGACTTTTCCACCACCCTGATGGTCAGGATCATCTTGTCCGGCGCGCTGCCCTGGGATTCGCTGATATCGATCTTGGAGAAATAGTCGAGTGCGGTGAGCCTGCGCCGCGCCCTGTCCACCAGAATGCGGTTATAGGCGTCGCCCTCGGCCAGCCGCAGTTCGCGGCGGATGACGGAATCCAAGGTGCGCGTATTGCCCACGATATCAATGCGCTCGATATAGACGCGCGGCCCTTCCTGCACCTTGTAGTTCACCGTCAGCGTCTTCGCCTCGGCGTCGCGCTCGATATCCGGCTGAATCTGGGCGAAGGCGAACCCGGCCTTGCCGGCCTCGACGGTGATCTTCTCGATGGACTTGTCCACCTTGGAGGCGTCATAAATGTCGCCCGGCCGCGTCTCCACTTCCTTGCGCAGCCTCTTGGGGTCAAGATCGGTGTCGCCGGTGTCCACAACGACATCCTTGATCCTGTATTGCGGCCCTTCTTCAATGGTGAAGGTGATGTAGAAGTTTTCGCCGTCCGGCGCCAGCTCCGCATCCGCCGAAAGAATTTGCACATCGGCGAAGCCGTGCTTCAGATAAAAGCGCCGCAGCAGCTCCTTGTCATAGGCCAGCCTGTCCGGGTCATAGCGGTCGGAAGTGGAGAAGAACTTCCACCAGGCATGCTCGGAGGTGGTGATGACATCGCGCAGCTTGCTGTCGGAGAAGGCGCGGTTGCCGAGGAACTTGATGGAGCGCACCGTCGTCGCCTTGCCCTCGTCTATCTCGAACACCAGATTGACCCGGTTCTGCGGCAGCCGGATGATTTTCGGCTCGACGCGCACGCCGTAATGCCCGGCGCGGCGATAAACCGCCATGATGCGCTGCACATCCGCCTGCACCCGCGCGCGCGTCAGCATCATGCGCTCGCGCAAGGTGACTTCCTTGGCGATGTCCTTGTCCTTGATCTCCGAATTGCCCTCGAAGTTCACCCGGTTGATCATCGGGTTCTCCTCGACGCGCACCACCAGCGCGTTGCCGCGCCTGAGGATCTGCACATCGGAGAACAGGCCGGTCTGGAACAGCGCCTTGAGGGATTCGTCAATGCGTTCGGGGTCGAACGGATCGCCCGGCGCCACCTGCATGTAGGCGCGCACCGTTTCCGGCTCCACCCTCTGATTGCCTTCCACGATGATGCGCGAAATGCCCGCCGCCAGCGCGGGCCGCGCCGCGCCAAGCGCGCCAAGCACCGGCAAGGCCAGAAGCAGCGCAATGGCGAAACGTCCGGCGATCATTATTTTGTTCTTGTTCATCAGACAGTTAAGTCCCCAATTACCGCGCCACCCAAACCCGGTGCAGATGAATCATTCGTATCTTTTACGATTTTTAAATCCCAATGCAAACAGCCTCGGGACATTTTTTTCATCTCTCCGGTTTCCCCGTCTCCATCCCGCATCCGCCTACGAGGAAAACAGATGCAGGATATCGTTGAATGTCGTCGCCAGCATGAGCGCCAGAACAAGCGCCAGTCCCACCTTGAACCCCAGCTCCTGAGCACTCTGGCCAAGCGGTTTTCCGCGCACCGCCTCGATCAGGTAGTAGAGCAGATGCCCGCCATCCAGCATGGGGATGGGAAACAGGTTCACCAGCCCGATGCTGACCGAGAGCATGGCCGCCAGCTGGACGAGCATGATGAAGGACACCGAGGCCGCCATGGAGGTGTATTGCGCGATGCGGATCGGCCCGGCCATCTGATCGGACTTGGCCTCGCCATGCACCATCCTTTTCAGGAAAACCATTGTGCCCGAGATGATCCGCCAGGTCTGCTTGACGCCAAGCGACAAGGCCTCCACCGGATTCTTGCGCACATAACGCATGTCCTTGGCCAGGTTGTGGCTGACGCCGATCACGCCGACCCGCGTCTTGCCGCCAAGACCATCGGGCATTTCCTTTATTCTTGGCGTCAAAACGACCGTGATCCTGCGCCCGCCACGCTCGATCACCGTCTTGAGTTTCTCGCCCGCGCGCATGCTGACGATGGCGCGCACGTCGGTAAAGCTCTTGACGGGCTGGCCGTTGATGGAAACGAACCTGTCGCCGGGCTTCAGGCCGGCCTTGGCGGCGGCGGAGTCCGCCATGACATTGTCCACCACCGGATCGGACACCGGCACGCCG
>JALVRJ010000054.1 GCA_027031305.1 Hyphomicrobiales bacterium
GGTCAGCCTTTGTACAAGTCGGCATTACTTCCTGGCGGCCAACACCTTCCGCTTCGCCTTTTCCACCATCTTGGTGACGGTTTCCGGCTTCTCCTCCAGCACGCGGCAGGTCTGCTCTAGGCTGAGCCCGAAGCGGCAATAGAGCAGGGCGGCGCGGCGTTCCTTCGGCTCCAGCCGCTTCGGCGCTTCCTCCACCGCCTCGATTAGCAGATCCGGCTTAAGGTCGATGCTGCCGATGATATCCTCCCATTTCAGTGCCTCGTCGGGCTGATACCACTCGTAGAATTCCTCGTCGTCGTCATAGACGGGATCGAAGACCAGTGGCACGTCGGGAAGTTCCTGCTCCAGGGAGAGCGCCTCGTGCTTCTGGATCTCGCGCTGTTGAGCGGCGATGGCATCGGCCGCGCGGAACAGCATGGCATAGAGCCAGGCGCGTGGTTCCATCCCCTTGGGTTTTTTCTCGCGGTTGTCCCAGGCGCGGATCATGGCCTCGGCCACCAGTTCCTCCGGCGTGATGAAATCGGGTGGATAATCGCCGATGCTCTCGTAATAGGCGATTTCGTGCTTCGCCGCCTCCAGCAGGTTGGCCATTTCAGCCTCCACGAGGCGGTCGAAGGCGTCCTTGTCGCCGGCGACGATCTTGTCCCAGATGTCTTCTGCCAAGGTTTTTCTCCCGTTGTGACAATAATTCCCCGCTTTCTCCCATGTGCGCAGGGAAGCGGCGGGTTTCAAGGCTTGCGTGAGGGTTCAATGCGCTTCGTCGCGAACTTGCCGCCGCTTGTCCGCGGTGCCGTGCGCCTTGCCGCCGTGGCCGTGTTCCGCGGCGTGCGAGAGATACAGGGCCAGGCCGATGAGGGCGATGCCACCGGCGAAGCTGAGGATGTCGGCGGGGTTGTCGAACGTCATGTCGATGGAATGCTCGAAGAAATTGACCACGAGGATCATCAGGATGACCTTGGCCAGGCGGTTCTTTAGGTCGTCCAGGTTGCGGATGGACAAGATGCGCGAGGCCGTGGAATCGTCGGCCTGGTCGATGCGCGAGATGAACAGCTCGTAGATGCCCAGCGAGAAGATGAGCAGCACCATGGCCAACAGGTAGCCGTCGATGATGGCCACCACGTGGGCGATGGTCTTTTTCAACATCTCTTCGCGGGCGGCGGTTTCCAGGTGTGCATAGTCTAGGACATGGCCGACGAGGGTGACGGCGTCCACCGAGGCCATGTAGAAGATGGCGAAGGCCACCGCCAGGGAAGCCAGGACCGCGACCAGCACCACGAGGCGCGAATTCCACAGGAATCCTTCGAAGATCCTTTCAAGCCAGCGCAAATATCCTCTCCTTCATTCCATTTGCGGTGATTGCGTGAATGCGTGCGTTGGAACATGGGGAGGGCACGTCCCCGTGCAAGGGGCGGGGAATGGCTTTGTCAGCCCATGCCGGTGAAATCATTCCCTTCATGAGCTTCATGAGGTGGAGAACTCGCGCGCCAGCTCGGCGAGAGACGTGTAATGCGCATCCGGTTGCGGCAGGTCGGCCAGTTGCGGAGTGGCGCCCCACGCGCCTCCCTCGGCCAGTTTCTGGCGGTCGATCCAGGCGGTGGTTATGCCCATCCTCTTCGCCGGGGCGATGTCGTGATACATGCTTTGCGCCACGTGCAACAGCTCCTCAGGGCCGCCGCCGAAGTCGTCCCTCACATGTTCCAGCAGATAGCGGAAATTGGCTTCGTCGGGCTTGTAGCTGCCGATGGTTTCGGCGGTGAGGATGGCGTCGAAGTCCACGCCCAGCTTGCGGACGGAGTGCTCGATGCCGGCGTTGTGGACGTTGGAAAGAATCACCAGTCGGCAATGTTTCTTCAGCTCGCGCAACGATTCGGCGGTGTCGGGAAAGGCCGGCCAGCAGGCGATGGCCTCGGCGAAAGCCGCATCCAGCCCCGGCGTGGTGATCAGCCCCCAGCGTTCGGCCAGCGCCTTGTGCACGGTGGCCAGCACCTCGTCGTAACGCAAGGAGGGGTTTTCGCGCTCGACGCGGCTTTCCTCCTCGGCGTAATCGGCCAGCGCCCGCGCGCGGCTTACCGGCGCGCGGCCGTCATTGGCCAGGAAGAGGCGTTGCAGCGCGTCCCATATGCCGGTCTCCCAGTCGATGAGAGTGCCGTAGCAGTCGAAGCTGATGACCTTGAAGCGTGAAAAGTCCATACCGTCCTCTCTGT
>JALVRJ010000055.1 GCA_027031305.1 Hyphomicrobiales bacterium
CGGCGGTATCCTTCTATCTGAGCCA
The DNA here is from genome assembly GCA_027031305.1 of Hyphomicrobiales bacterium. Lineage (GTDB taxonomy): Bacteria > Pseudomonadota > Alphaproteobacteria > Rhizobiales > Aestuariivirgaceae > Thermopetrobacter. The sequence goes on from JALVRJ010000055.1 coordinate 26, forward strand.
GAATCCGTCCTCCACCCCGGCGCCCACCGTCGAGGCCACGCCCGCCAGCAGTCGGGCCACGCCGGCCACGACCGGAAACGAAAACGAGGCGGGCACGCCGGGCGACGAGGTGCGGATCCAGCGGGAGGCCCCGGCGGCGAAGGCCCCCGGCAAGGACACGCCGGCCCCGCACTCCGGCACGCCCGCCAGGGACAGGCATTCGCGGCTGTTCGGCGCCCCCGCCCGGCCCGCGGCCGGCGGCGACATGGGCATGTTCACGCCATCGCGCACGGCCAGCGCCACCACGCCGTCCACACGGGCCGGGGGCATCATCACCGGCAGCATTCCCGGTGCCTCCAGGGCACCCTCGGTCAAGGCCTCCACGGCCGCCACTCTGCCCGAGGACATCGGCCCGCCGGCCCTGCGTGAGGCCGCCCTCAATGGCAACGGCAAGGCCGCCTACGTGGTGGCCGTGCGTTACCTGCGCGGCCAGGGCAAGATCGCGCCGGACGCGAAAAAGGCGGCGGAATGGTTCCGCCGCGCCGCCGACAAGGGCGTGATCGTCGCCATGTTCCACCTCGGCGCCTTGCACGAACAGGGCCTCGGCGTGGCGCAGGACCTCGATCTCGCCAGCAAGTGGTATGAGCGCGCCGCCATGATGGGCAACGTGCGCGCCATGCACAACCTGGGCGCCCTCTACGCGGCGGGCAAGCTGGGCGCGCCGGATTACGACAAGGCCGCCTACTGGTTCCGCAAGGCGGCCGAGCATGGCCTGCGCGACAGCCAGTTCAATCTGGCGGTGCTCCACCATCGCGGCCAGGGCGTGCCGCAGGATCTCGGCGAGGCCTGGTTCTGGTATTCGGTCGCCGCCGCGCGCGGCGATTCCATGGCCGCCACCCAGGCGCGCAAGCTGGCCACCTATCTCGGCGAGGCGAAGCTGGCCAGCCTCAAGGCCCGCCTGCGCGACTATCGCCTCAAGCCGGCGGTGCGCAACGCCAACATGGTCATCATCGACCGCCCCGAATGGCGCGAGGAAGGCGGCGCGCAAGCCGCCGCCACGTCCAACCAGCCACAGCCGAAGGGCAAGGCGCTGGTCATGGAGGTGCAGCAGCTGCTGAAACGGATCGGCTACGACGTCGGCCCCGTCGACGGCGTCATGGGCAACCGCACGGCCAACGCCATCCGCCTGTTCCAGCTGCAAAGCCGCATGAAGGTGAACGGCCAGCCCGACGGCGAGCTGCTCCGCCGCCTGCGCGCCGCCGCCGCCAGCCGCGTCTGATACCAGATTGCGTAATGTCTGATACCGGCTTGCACAAAGGCTGACCGGTGCAAACCGCCCCGCGTTCACGTCACCCGTTGTGCTTATTCCGCCGCCGCCAGGAAGCGCCGCACCGGGCGTGCCAGCCGCGCCAGCAGGCGGCGCAGGTCTTCCGCGATGCCCAGCGTCGCCGGCACCAGGAACAGCACCAGCAGGGTGGACACCACCAGGCCGAAGACGATGGTGATGGCCATCGGCAGCAGGAACTGCGCCTGTAGCGATTTCTCGAACATCAACGGCGTCAGGCCGCCGATGGTGGTCAGCGAGGTCAGCAATACCGCGCGCAGGCGGTCCTTGGCCGCGCCAATGGCCGCCGCGCGCATCGGCTCGCCATGGCGACGGCGTTCGTCGGCGCGCGCCACCAGGATGATGGAATCGTTGACGATGATGCCCGCCAGCCCCAGCAGCGCGATGAGGCTGAGAATGGTCAGTGAATAGCCCATCACCCAGTGGCCGAACACCGCGCCGATGACGCCGAAGGGGATGATGCTCATGATCACCAGCGGCCGGGTGTAGCTCTCGAACACCAGCGCCAGCACGATGTAGATGAGCATCAGCGCCACCACCACGCCAAGACGGAAATCGGCCAGGTTCTTGCGCTGTTCCTCGGCGCCGCCGGCGAATTCCGCCTCGGCGTCGTATTTGGCCACGATGCGCTCGAGCCCCGCCGCCTTGATGGCGCGCAGGGCGCCGTCCAGCGTCTGGCGGTCCTCGTCGATGTCGGCCATGACGCTCACCGACACCTTGCCGTCGCGCCGGTAGATGGTGGTGAAGCCCGAAACTTCGCGCATTATTGCCACGTCCGCCAGCGGCAGCCAGACGCCGGCGCGCGAGCGCACGTGCATCTCCGCCAGCGCCCCGGTGCCGGAAATCTCGT
>JALVRJ010000056.1 GCA_027031305.1 Hyphomicrobiales bacterium
CACGCCATAGCCGATGCGCGCCAGCGCCTCCTGCATGGCGCGCACCCCTGCCCTGCCCAGCGGTGCCGCCGGCGGCAGCGCCACTTCCGGCATCGGCAACGCCAGCCCCGCCGCCGCCAACGCCTCCCAGGGAAAATGCTCGCCCGGGTCCGCCTTGCGCGCTGGCGCCACGTCCGAATGCCCCACCACGCGCACCGGCGAGATGCCGTGCCGCCGCACGATGTCCGCCACCAGGGCCACCACCGCCCGCACCTGCGCCGCCGGGTAGGGCGGTGGTGCGCCACCGCCATGTCCGGCGTTCTGGATCTCGATGCCGATGGAGCGGGAGTTGACGTCTTCCTCGCCGGCCCAGAAGGCCACCCCGGCGTGCCAGGCGCGCGCCTTTTCCGCCACCAGCTGCACGATGGCACCATCCTCTTCCACCAGGTAATGGGCCGACACCTGCGATTGGGGCGAACACATCCACAGCTCCGCCGCCTCCGCCGAGGGACAACCGGTGTAATGCAGAACGATCATGTCGATGCCGCGCCGGCCCCGGCGCACGCCGAAGTTGGGCGACGGAGAAAGCCGCGCCACCAGCGCACTATCGGCGACCGGAAGAGAAAGATCCGGCACGGTCATGAGGTTTCCTCGTCCGTTTCCGCGACGCTCACTTCAAGCCGCGCCGCCTTCGGCAAGGGAGAACGCGCCATCCTGCCCTGCCCCGGCGCGTGCGCCGGCTTGCAGGGCCGGCACATGTTCATGTGCACCGAGCCATGCACCCCGTGCGTCTTCTCGTGATCCGGCTCCACGTGAATGCTCGCGTGCACCTCGCCGAAGGTCTCCTTCAGCGCGCGCTCGATGTTGTCGCAGATGTCGTGGGCGAAGCGCACCCGCATGTCCCCCGGCACCACCAGGTGAAACTCCACGAACAGCGCCGCCCCCGCGCGACGCGCCTTTAGGTCGTGAAATTCCAGCGCCCCTTGCGCGTTGCGCGCGATGACCTCGCGCAGTTTCTTCATCGTCTCCTCGTCCGGCGCCACGTCCATCAGCCCCTGCGTCGATTCCCACAGCAGCTTCCAGCCCTCGTGCAGAATGTGCAGCGCCACCAGGATGGCCAGGATGGGATCGAGCACATACCACCCCGTCAGCCCCGCCAGCATCACCCCGGCGAGCACACCTATGGAGGTGAACACGTCCGCCCGCAGATGCCGCCCGTCCGCTTCCAGCGCCGGCGAGCGATGCTTGCGCCCGGCGCGGATGAGCACCCAGCTCCACGCCGCGTTGATGACGCCGGCGATGGCGTTCACCAGCAGGCCCGGATCGTTCCAGTCGATCTCGCGCGGCGCGAACAGCACATGCCACGCCTCATACAGAATGGCCGCCGCCGCCAGCGCGATCAGCGCCCCTTCCAGCCAGGCCGAGAAATATTCCGCCTTGTGATGGCCGAAGGGATGTTCCGCGTCCGCCGGCTGGTTCGCCACGTGAATGGCCCACAGCGCCGCCAGCGCCGCCAGCACGTTCACCACCGTCTCAAGCGCGTCGGAATACAGCGCCACCGAGCCGGTCATCACGTAGGCCAGGTATTTCAGGCCGAACACGAAAAGCCCCACCAGCACCGAGGCGGCGGCCAGCTTCAGCGTGGTCCTGTCAACGGATTGATCAGGAAATGACATCTGCCCGGATATGCCCTCCTTCATTCATGGAAAAATGATCCCGAGTGCCCGAAACATCCCTTGTGAAAATGGAAACTGATCGTTTCCCGCACGTGCATGACGGGCACATTATCCTGAAGCCATTTCACCAACCAGATCAATGACATTTTCGCATGGTTCTCATTTTTCACTTGCGGGAAACGCCCCGGGTCCCATCCAGGAACGAAGACAGGGCCGAATGCAGAAAAAACGATGCTCGAGCGGACTGGTGAGAATATTGAAGGGATACGTCAAGCCACATGTTCACCACGTGGCACATGAAGGCCCGCCCCCGCATCTATTGGGGCCAGCCTCTGATGCAGGAGCGACGTTCGTCTAGCAACAGAGAACGGCCGAGCAAGATGGCCCCACTCAATCCCGGCATGATCCGAAGCAATTTATTGCGCCATGTCAAAAAACCATTGCGCACACGCGAATGTATCGAAGAGCTGGACAGAACATCTTTGGAAACATGGGCGCGCAGGGCATTCCTTGTTTTATTGAGCAGTTCCTCGTGAG
>JALVRJ010000057.1 GCA_027031305.1 Hyphomicrobiales bacterium
GAAGGCACGGCGCGGCTGGACAAGAAATACGACGCGCGCTTTCCGCTAAAGGTCGGCAAGAGGAAGATCAAGGACTATCACGCCCAGCGGCGCTGGCTGAGCGTGCCGGAGATTTTCAAGTATTCCTCCAACATCGGCACGGCCAGAATGGCGCTGGAAGTGGGAGTGGGAAAGCATTGGCAATTCCTGCAGAAGGTGGGACTGACGCAACGGCTACGCACGGAGCTGCCGGAAAGCGCAAGGCCCCTGTTGCCCCGGCGGTGGAGCACCATCGCCTCGGTCACGGCGTCCTACGGCCATGGCTTCGCCGTGCAGCCGTTGCAGGGGGCCATGGTGGTGGCTTCGCTGATCAACGGCGGGCGGCTCATTCCGCCGACCCTGCTCAGGCGTGACGCGGAAAGCGTGCGGGCGGTGGAAAGGCGGATCATCTCGGAGCGCACCTCGCGACAGATGCGCTACCTGTTCCGGCTCAACGCCCTGGAGGGCACGGCGCGGCGGGCGGCGGTGCCCGGCTATCGCGTGGGTGGCAAGACGGGCACGGCGGAAAAGGTCGTCAATGGCGTCTATTCGAAAGATCACCGGCTGACATCGTTCATCGGCGCCTTTCCCATGGACGATCCGAAATACCTGGTGCTGGTGATGCTGGACGACCCGCGGCCGCTGCCGGAGACGCATGGCTACGCCACCTCGGGCTGGAACGCGGTGCCGACGGCGGGCAGGGTCATCGCGCGCATCGCGCCCTTGCTGGGCGTCACGCCGAAGTTGGACACGGAAGAGGCGAAGAAGGAGCTGGCCCTGTGGCGCAGGCTCCATGGCAAGCCGCAAGACCTGCCACCAGTGGTGGCGCATCGGGAGAAACAGCTGCGGAAACAAGTGCGCTGAAGGCATGGCGGCGGCGCGCCAGAAGCCTGCCCGCGCGCATTGCAAGCCGTTCGATTCTGGTGCAAAAGCGGTATGGGCGCCTTGTGCTTCGACCGTCATTCGTCATGTCCGGTTTCGTCCCGGGCATTTAGGGAGGCAGGGGCAGGAGCAGGTGGTTCGTTCTGCGTTGGCCAATAATTCCGGCGTGCGTGGCTCTGGATTGCCGGCACAAGGCCGGCAATGACGAAGAATGAGCAAGGAGTGATCGGCGGAGGATCCGAATTCACATGGGGCGTGTGTTGAAATCGCTGGCCAAGTGCTGCCGCATCGAAGGGCCGGAGGATGTTCACATCACCGGGCTGGCGCTGGATTCGCGGCTGGTGAAGCCGGGTTTCCTGTTCGCGGCGCTGCCGGGCACGCGCTATGATGGCTTGCAGTTCGTGGCGGACGCGCTGGAGCGCGGGGCGCGGGCGCTGCTGGTGAAGGAGAATGCCCAGCTGCCGCCGCTGCCGGAGGGCGTGGCGGTGGTGCGTGCGGCACGGCCGGCGCAGGCGCTGGCACACATCGCGGCGCGTTATTACGTGCACATGCCGGTGACCATCGTCGCCGTGACCGGCACCAACGGCAAGAGCTCGGTGGCGGAATTCACCCGCCAGATATGGACGTTCATGGGCTTTCGCGCCGCCTCCATGGGCACGCTGGGGGTGAAGGGGCCGGAGGACCTGCACGATCTGAACGTATCGCACACCACGCCGGACGTGATCACCCTGCACGAAGTGCTGGCGAAGATGCGCCGAAGGGGCATTTCGCACCTGGCGATGGAGGCTTCTTCGCACGGGTTGGCGCAATACCGCATGGACGGGGTGCGGCTGACCGCCGGGGGCTACACCCACCTGTCGCGCGACCACCTGGACTATCATGGTGACATGGACGCCTATTTCGCGGCCAAGATGCGGCTGTTCGAGGAATTGCTGACGCCGCCGGCGCCGGCGGTGGTGAACATGGACGGCGCGCGGGCGGAGGAGGTGGCGGCGCTGGCCGCAAGCCGGGGCCTGCGCGTGTTTGGCGTGGGCGCGGCGGGCGATCGGCTGAAGATCCTGTCGCGGCGGCTGGAGGGGCTGGGCCAGCATCTGCACATTCGCGGACGCAATCGTGAATATCGCATTTTCCTGCCGCTGGTGGGCACGTTCCAGGCGGAAAACGCGCTGTTGGCGGCGGGGCTGGTCATTGCCGCCGGCGGGCCGGAAGAGGAGGCGGTGCTGGGGCTGGAGCGGTTGCGTGGCGCGCGCGGGCGGCGGGCGGTGGCGGGGCGCGCGCGGCCGGGGCCG
>JALVRJ010000058.1 GCA_027031305.1 Hyphomicrobiales bacterium
AATCGGCAAGACCGGGAGGCGGAACATGGAAGAGATCATTCGCGCGGTGGCGGAAAAGGTGGGGCTGGACGAGGAGACGGCGCAGAGCGTCGTGGGCACCCTGCTCTCCTTCGTGCGCGACGCGGCCGACGAGGAAGGCGCCAACGCCCTGCTCGACCAACTGCCGGGCGCGCAGGAACTGGTGGACGGCGCCGGCGGCGAAAGCGAGGGCGGCGGCGGCCTGATGGGCATGTTGGGCGGCATGTTGGGCGGCTCGCTGGGCTCGGCCATGAGCGCCTTCTCGCAGCTCCAGGAAAAGGGACTGGACATGGACCAGATCGGCGAGGCCGGCAAGACCTTGTTCGGCCAGCTGAGCGAACAGCTCGATTCCGACCTGGTGCGCCGGGTCGTCGCCAACGTGGCGGGAAACATCCCCGGCGTTGGCGGCTATCTGAGCGATTTCCTCGACGGCGACGATGACGCCTGAAGCGGGCCTCGCCGCGCCGGCGCGCGACCAAGGCCGGAATGGCGCCGGCGAGGTGCTGTTGCGGCTGGAGGACGCCGGCGTGCGGGCGGATTCGGGCCGCTGGATCATCCGCGGCGTGACCCTGGAGGTGCGTCGCGGCGAGATCGTCACCATCATCGGCCCCAATGGCGGCGGCAAGACGACCACCGTGCGCGCCGCGCTGGGCATCGTTCCGCTGACCACCGGCAAGGTCTGGCGCAAGCCGGGACTGGTGGTGGGCTACACGCCGCAGAAAGTGACGGCGGAGTCCATTCTGCCGCTCGCGGTGGCGCGTTTCCTGCGGCTGGGGGTGCGGGCATCCGACCGGGACGTTATGAAAGCGCTGGCGCGCACCGGCGCGGCGCACCTGGCGCAACAACAGCTCTGCGCTCTCTCCAGCGGCGAATTGCAACGGGTCCTCATCGCCCGCGCGATCTTGCGCAAGCCCGACCTGCTGGTGCTGGACGAGCCGGTGCAGGGAGTGGACTTCGCCGGCGAGGCGGCGATCTACGATCTCATACGGCACGTCCGCGACGAGCTGAACTGCGGCGTGCTGATGGTGTCGCACGACCTGCACTTCGTCATGGCCGGCACCGACAAGGTGGTGTGCGTGAACGTGCACGTGTGTTGCGCCGGCACCCCCAGGGCGGTGTCGGAAAGCGCCGAATACGCGGATCTGTTCGGCCTGGCGGGCAAGGCGCACCGCGCCGCCTACGCCCACATGCATGACCACGAGCATGGCCTGAACCGGGACCCCGGGCGGGACTGAGGGAGGGTTGCCGGGGCCCCGGGGCCTTGCCCCGGGTGACCTCCCAGTGCCCTCGGCCAATCAACGCAGGCGGATGGTCTTGCGTTCATGCCGGCGACCGGCCGGCGGGCGCGGCGAGGTTCCTGACGCCTTGCGGGCCCGCTTCCCCGCCATCCGATGTTTCCTCGCCCCTGGCGCGGGCCAGATTCGCGCCAGCGCGCGCAGTTCCCGTGGCGACTGCACGGTGCAGCGCACGCCATGGGTGCGCGCCCGCCGGCAGATGTTCACGGCCTGCGGCTCCTCGAGGTTCCAGACAAGAGCGGCGAAGGGCGCCGGGCGGCGCCTGTGCTTGCGCGCCTCGCGCCGCCATGCCTTCAGCAGGCCGGTGGCGCGCAACACCTCGCCGATAATGCCGCCGACGCCATAGCGCACACGCGCGTCGTCCGCCAGGTCGGCGGCCAGCAGCTCGGCCTCGGCCAGGGCCAGCGCCCGCAGGTTCGAAATGACCGGCCCCAACAGCACGCCCCAGCCGGAAAGCGCCTCCGCCCGCACCAGCGGCAGGGACGGCTTGCGGCAGATCGGCGTGGTCATGTCGGTGGCGGGCCCGCCGGCATTGCGCAACCGCCCCAGGGTGAGGCCACGCGCCCGGCCGACGCCGGCGCGCTGGCGGCGGAAGCCCTCTTCCAGCAGCACGCGGGCGACGCTAGCGCGGTTGTAGGCCGAGCGCCTGCCGAACACCACCGCGCCCAACCGGGTATTGCCGCGTTTCGCCGTGGCCAGCAGATTGAAGCCCGAGGCGCAGATGAAGCCGGTCTTCATGCCGTCGGCCTCGGGCATCATGAACAACAGCTGGTTGCGGTTCTTCAGGCGCACGGTGATGGGCTTCTTCGTCCTGCGGTCGAGGACGCGCTTTTCCACCCGCCGCAACGAGAAGAAGCGCCACCAC
>JALVRJ010000059.1:0-5227 GCA_027031305.1 Hyphomicrobiales bacterium
GGCTTGGGTGGGGGCGCGGGGCAGTCTCACCAGTCAGACATTGCGCAATCTGGTATCATTCCTCCGCCGCGTCCAGCTTCATTCATCGGGGCGTGGGGAGATCAGGCGGAAACGACCTCGATATGCGCCTCGGCGAGGGCGCCGGCAAGGGCGGTGGGCGGGGCGTCGTCGGTGATGAGCATGTCGATGCGTTCGAGCCCGCAGACCTGGAATGTGGCGGTGCGGCCGAGCTTGCTGGAATCGGCGAGTATGACGAGGCGGTCGGCCTGTTCCAGCATGGCCCGCGCGATGGCGGTTTCATCGGGGTTGAAGTCCATGGCGCCATTCCTGGCGTTGATGGCGCCAACGGTGAGGAAGGCATAGCGGGCGTGCAGGGCGCGGATCTGTTCGAGGGCGACGGCGCCGACGGTCTGGCGGTTGTCGGCGTTGTAGAGGCCACCGAGGAGAAAGACCTGTGAGCCGTTGTCGGCCTGGGTGATGATGCGGGCGATCTCGGTGGAATTGGTGAAAATGGTGAGATTTCCCACCTGCGCCAGCTCCTCGGCGAAATAGATGGTGGTGGAGCCGGTGTCTATGAACAGGGTGTCGCCAGGGGCCACCCGGCGGACGGCGGCGCGGGCGATGCGCGCCTTCTGCTCGGCCTGTTCGGTCATGCGCACGCGGAAGGGTTCCTCGCCCAGGGGCAGGCAGGCGCCGCCGTGGAATTTCTGAATCAGCCCGCGGGAAGCGAGAAGCGAAAGATCGCGGCGGATGGTTTCACGCGAGGCCGAAAGCGTGCGCGCCAGCTCCTCGACGCTGGCCCGTCCTTGCTGACGCACCATGGAAACGATCCGCTTGCGCCTTTCTTGCGGCGTCATGCACGGTTTCCTTGTTACATGCATGAGAACCCCTCTTCTCCTCATTGCTATAGACTTGATTGAAGACTGTCCAGCCTTCCCGCATGGGGCACAATGCTTTACCGTTTGTGGTGGAAATGACCGTATTTTATGCTTGAACAGTCATATCCGATGCACCTATAATCGCTCGCGGGAACAGCAACAGGTTGCACGCCCTGCCACATATCCGTGAGCGAATCCGGCCCGCGGGCGTGGAATCGAAGGGAGTTGCGGCCATCACAATGGCGTCAGGGCCGGTCAAACAGGGAGGTAATCATGAAATCCATCGTCAAACGACTCGTTTTCACCGCTGCCGCCATGGCCGTGGTCGCCAGTGCCGCGCAGGCGCGCGACCTGACCGTCGTCGGCTGGGGCGGAGCGACGCAGGCGGCCCACAGGGAAGCCTACTTCAAGCCGTTCATGAAGGCCACGGGCAAGAAGATCATCGAGGATTCGTGGAACGGCGAAATGGCCAAGGTGCGGGGCATGGTGGAAACCGGCAAGATCACCTGGGACGTCATCCAGGTGGAGGCGCCGGAAGTCTTCCAGGGCTGCGAGGAAGGCCTGTTCGAGCCGCTGCCGTGGGGCAAGAAGCTGGACAAGAGCAAGATGGTCGACGGCGCGGCCGCCGAGTGTGGCGCCGGCGTGCTCATCTGGTCGACGATTCTGGCCTATGACGCCGACAAGATAAAGGATGGGCCGAAGAACTGGGCCGACTTCTGGAACGTGAAGAAGTGGCCGGGCAAGCGCGGTATGCGGCGTGGCGCCAAGATGGTGCTGGAAATCGCTCTCATCGCCGACGGCGTGCCGGTGAAGGACGTCTACAAGGTGCTTTCGACGAAGGAAGGCGTGGACCGGGCGTTCAGGAAGCTCGACGAGCTCAAGCCCCACATCCTGTGGTGGAAGGCCGGTGCCGAACCGCAGCAGCGCCTCGCGGCGGGTGACGTGGCCATGACCATGGCCTACAACGCCTGGATCTACAAGGTGAACAAGAAAGAGAAGCGCAACTTCAAGATCGTCTGGGACGGCAACCAGTATTCCATGGATTACTGGGTGGTGGTGAAGGGCTCGCCCAACAAGAAGACGGCGCTCGATTTCATAGACTTCACCCTGGATCCGAAGCGCCAGGGCGTGTTCTTCAACCGCATTTCCTACGGCTGGACCGTCAAGGGCACGGAAAAATACGTGAAGCCGGAAATGCTGCCGCACCTGCCAACGGCCAAGGGGCACCTGGACAACGCGCTTCAGACCGATGTCGAGTTCTGGCTCGACCACGGCGAGGAGCTTGAGAAGCGCTTCCAGGCCTGGGTTGCCAAATGAGCTTGCGGGCGCGAATGTCGGTGCGCGATGCCGGCATGACGCGGGCCGCATGACGCTCTGGAAAACCGGAGTGTCACACGCAGCGTCGGTTCGCCGGCCTCCTTCCGAGGTGAAGGGGGCCGGCGGGGCGGGCGTGTTGCGCGGGGCGCGTGCCTGTCGCAAGATGCTGCGTGTTCGCGGATGACACGGCCGGGCGGGGGCCGGCCGGAAGCGGTATTCGCAGAAAACCCGCCAAACCCGCCGCGGGCGGGCCTGATCCACGCACCTCAACGGCGAGGGAAGGGCATGGCCGAGACAACCATGGCCGCCGGCGCGGCGCCTGGTGGCGAAGATCTGAAGCGGCGCCTGGCGCGGGCCGAGCGGCGCAAGAAGCTGCAAGCGGGCGCGCTCATCATGCCGCTGCTGGCATTGATGATCGCCTTTTATTTCGTGCCTATCGCGCTGATGCTCTACCGCAGTGTGGACAACAGCCAGATGCGCGAGGTGATGCCGCGCACGGCGCGAGCCATCGCGCAATGGGACGGCAAGGACCTGCCGGACGAGAAGGTCTACCGGGCGGTGGCGCTGGACCTGAAGGAAGCGCGCGAGAAGCATGTTATCGCCAAGGTGGCGCGGCGGCTGAATTTCGACAAGGCGGGGTTCGCGTCGCTGATTTCGCGCACCGGCCGCAAGCTGGCCCGCGTGGATCTGGAAAAATGCACCTCGTGCAAGGAAAAACTGATTTCCATTGACAAGCGCTGGGGGGAAAAGCCGTGGTGGACGGTATTGCAGCGGGGACTGAAGGATTACACGCTCATCTACCTGCTCTCGGCGTTGGACCTTCGTTACGATGACGAGAACCACATCGTGCGGGTGCCGGAGGAAGAGGCCATCTATCTTTCCATCATCGCGCGCACCATCCACATCTCGGCGGCGGTGACCTTCCTGTGCCTGCTGCTGGGATTTCCCATCGCCTATTTCCTGGCCACGGCGAAGCCGGCGGTGCGCAACGTCTTCATGATCGTGCTGCTGCTGGTGTTCTGGACCTCGCTGCTGGTGCGCACCCTGTCGTGGATCGTCACCCTGCAGGACAGTGGCGTGGTCAACAGCTTCCTGCTGTGGGCGGGAATCGTGGACAAGCCGTTGCCGCTGGTGTTCAACCGCTTCGGCGTCTACGTGGCGATGACTCACGTGCTGCTGCCGTTCATGGTGTTGCCGCTGTATTCGGTGATGCGGGTGATTCCGAAATCCTATGTGCGGGCGGCGCATTCGCTGGGGGCGACGCCGTGGAAGGCATTCTGGAGCGTCTACGTGCCACAAACTCTGCCGGGCATCGGCGCGGGTGCGCTGATGGTGTTCATCCAGGCGCTGGGATACTACATCACGCCGGCGCTGGTGGGTGGCCCGCGCGATCAGATGATCAGCTATTTCGTGGCCTTCTTCGTCAACGAGCGGGTGAACTGGTCCATGGCCTCGGCGCTGGGCCTGGTGCTGTTGATTCTGACCGCTTCCATGTACCTGCTGTTCGGCCGCAAGGTGAACATCGCCAACATGAAGATGGGGTGAGTCATGGCCCTTCCTCCACACGCCACCATCGGCCAACGCGTCTGGCACTACGGATTCCGGGTGCTGGCGGGATTGTTGTTCGTCTTCCTCATCTTTCCATTGGCCACCATCGTGCCGCTGGCGTTCAACTCCGGCGAGCTGCTGCACTACCCGTTACAGGGCGTGTCGCTGAAATGGTTCCACGAGTTCTTCACCTCGGAGGAATGGTGGCGTGCGATGAAGAATTCGGCCATCGTCGGCTTTTTCTCCACCATTCTCGCCACCGTGCTGGGCACGCTGGCGGCCCTGGGCATCAACAGGGCGGACTTTCCGGGCAAGCAGCTGTTGCTGGCGCTGCTGATCTCGCCGATGATGATTCCGCTGGTCATCACCGCCCTGTCGCTCTACCTGTTCTACGCTCTGTTTGACCTCAACGACACCTATATCGGCCTCATTATCGCGCACGCCATTCTGGGGGTGCCGTTCGTGCTGATCACCGTCAGCGCCACCCTGCAAAGCTTCGACCCCAACCTCATACGCGCCGGAGCTTCCCTGGGGGCGTCGCCGGCGAAGGTGTTTCTCGACATCATCATGCCCAACATCGCGCCGGGCATCGCCTCCGGGGCCATGTTCGCCTTCGCCACGTCGCTGGACGAGGTGGTGGTGGTGCTGTTCGTGGCCGGGCCGGATCATCGCACTCTGCCGCGGCAGATGTTCGCCGGCATTCGCGAACAGCTGAGCCCGACGATCCTGGCCGCGGCGGTGGTGTTGATCGTGGTGGCGGCGGTGTTCATGGCCTTCCTGGAAATGCTGAACCGGCGCAACGCGCGCCTGGCGCAACCCATGGAGCCGAAGGGATGAAGCGACCATGCTGATCGCGCATCTGTCCGACACGCACATCACCGAGCCGGGGCGCAAGGCGTGTGGGGTGGCCAACACCAACGCCGCGGTGGCGCGCTGCGTGGCCCGCATCAATGGTCTGCATCCACGGCCCGACCTGGCGCTGGTGACCGGCGACATCACCAACGACGGCACGCTGATGCAGATGCGCGAGGCGGCGCGCATCCTGGCGGCGCTGGACATGCCCTTTCGCGTCGTGCCCGGCAACCACGACGACCGCGCGGCGCTGCTGGAGGCCTTCGCGCCGGAGCACTGCGCGGAAGCGGAAACGGGGCATGTACAGTTCACCTTCGACCACGCGAACGTGCGCTTCATCGCGCTGGACAGTTCGCATCCGGGTACGCCGGGCGGGGTGTTTGGCGATGACCGCGCGCGCTGGTTGGAGGCGGCACTGGAGGCAGCGAAGGGGCGGCGGGTGATCATTCTGCTGCATCATCCTCCGCTGAAATTCGGCGTGCTGGAAACCGACGCCGACGGCTTCGAAGGCGCGGAGAGGCTGGCGGAGCTGGTGCGGGCGCATGGCAACGTGGAGCGCGTGCTGTGCGGGCACATCCACCTGGACGCCCATGCCGGCTGGGCCGGAACGGTGGTTTCAACGGCGCCGGCGG
>JALVRJ010000059.1:5237-6774 GCA_027031305.1 Hyphomicrobiales bacterium
GCCTGGCGCTGGACCTGACGATGACCGAGGAGCCCGCCTTCGTGCTCGATGATGGCGCCTTCCTGTTGCATCAGCGCACCGCCGACGGCGGGCTGGCGACGCATTGTCTGCGCGCCAGGGCCGACGCGCCGCGCCACCCATTTCACAGCGAACGAGGACTGAGCAATGACTAGCGGGCAGTTGCACGTGCATTTCGACAGGGTGCAAAAAAGCTACGACGGCGAAAAGCTGGTGGTGAAGGATCTGAACCTGGAGCTTTCGCGCGGCGAGTTCCTGACACTGCTCGGCCCTTCCGGCTCCGGCAAGACGACCTGCCTGATGATGCTGGCCGGGTTCGAGACGGTGACCTCGGGCGAGATCCGCATCAATGGTCAGCCGATCAACAACGTGCCGCCGCACAAGCGCAACATCGGCATGGTATTTCAGAACTACGCCCTGTTTCCGCACATGACGGTGGAGGAGAACATCGCCTATCCGCTGAAGGTGCGCAAGCTGGACAAGGCGGAAATCGCCAAGCGGGTGCGCGGGGCGCTGGAAATGGTGCAGATGGCGGAATTCGGCGAGCGTATGCCGGCGCAACTTTCCGGTGGCCAGCAGCAACGTATCGCGCTGGCCCGGGCGCTGGTGTTCGAGCCGGAGCTGGTGCTGATGGACGAGCCGCTGGGGGCGCTGGACAAGCAGTTGCGCGAACAGATGCAGTTCGAGATCAAGCGCATTCACGACAACCTTGGCGTTACCGTCGTCTACGTCACCCACGACCAGTCGGAAGCGCTGACGATGTCGGACCGCATCGCCGTGTTCAACGACGGCATCATCCAGCAACTGGCGCCGCCTGACGACCTCTACGAGCGGCCGGAAAACAGCTTCGTGGCGCAATTCATTGGCGAGAACAATGCTCTACGTGGCAAGGTGGAGCATATCGTGGATGGGGTGGCCATGGTACGGATCGATGATGGCTCGCTGGTGCGCGCCCTGCCGGTGAAGGTGGACGCGCCGGGGCAGGAGACGCTGCTTTCCGTGCGGCCGGAGCGGGTGATGCTGAACCCGCCGCCGCGTGAGGACATCACCGTGTTGGAAGGCACGGTGCGCGAACTGATCTATCTGGGTGATCATATCCGTTGCCACATGTCGGTGGCGGGCAATGACGAGTTCATCGTCAAGATTCCCAACGCTTCCGATGAAAAGGATCTGGGCGTGGGCCAGAGGGTGCGGCTGGGCTGGAAGGCCGCCGATTGCCGGGCGCTGGACCCCTGATGTGGCATCACCGGCGACACCAAAACGCCGCCGGACCGTGCTGCGCCAGCGAGAAAACCCGATGTTCGAAGGCCGTCCATCATGAAAGCCGACCTGTTCCTGTTCCGCCGCACCCGCGATCTGGAGCGCAAGATCGACCACTTCTTCGACAATCTCACCGAGTCGGCGGTGATCTTCCGGCTGGCGGTGCGGGTCTACCTGAAGGAAGGTTGGGTGGAGGAGTTCGAGGAACGCCTGAAGCGCGTCAGCGAACTGGAATCCGCCAACGACCACCTGCGCCGCG
>JALVRJ010000060.1 GCA_027031305.1 Hyphomicrobiales bacterium
GCCAGGAACGCATGCTGATGATCCTCAAGCCCGAGAAGCGCGAGCTGGCGGAGAGCATCTTCCGGAAATGGGAGCTGGACTTCTCCATCGTCGGCAGGACGACGGATGACAAGCGCTTCCGCATCTTCCACAAGGGCCGGCTGGTGGCCGATCTGCCCATCAAGGAGCTGGGCGACGAGGCGCCGGAATACGACCGTCCGTGGGTGGAGCCGAAGGTGCAGCCTCCCCTGAAGCCGGAGGACGTGCCGGCGCCGGAGGATTACAACGCGGCGCTGATGAAGATGATCTCCTGCCCGGATCTCTGTTCCAAGCGCTGGGTGTACGAGCAATACGACTACCTCGTGCAGGCCAACACGGCGCAGATACCGGGTGGCGACGCGGCGGTGGTGCGCGTGCACGAAAACGGCAAGGCCGTGGCCATTTCCTGCGACGTGAGCCCGCGCTACGTGGAGGCCGACCCGTTCGAAGGCGGCAAACAGGCGGTGGCGGAGTGCTACCGCAACCTTTGCGCCGTGGGCGCGGAGCCGAAGGCCGTCACCGACAACCTGAACTTCGGCAACCCGGAGCGGCCGGAGATCATGGGCCAGTTCGTGAAGGCCATCGAGGGGCTGGGCGCGGCCTGCCGGGCGCTGGACTTTCCCGTGGTGTCGGGCAACGTGTCGCTTTACAACGAAACCAATGAGAAGGCCATCCTGCCCACCCCCACCATCGGCGGCGTGGGCGTGCTGGACGACTGGCGGAAAATGGCCACCATCCCCTTCAAGCGTGAGGGCGAGGCCATCCTGCTTATTGGCGGGCATGGCACACAGCTGGGCCAGAGCATTTTCTTGCGCGAGGTGCTGGGGCGCGAGGAAGGAGCGCCGCCACCGGTGGACCTGCGGGCGGAGAAGAAGCGCGGTGTGTTCGTGCGCGAGCTCATCCACCTGGGCTTGTTCACGGCCGTGCATGACATCTCCGAGGGCGGGCTGGCGGTGGCGCTGGCGGAAATGGCCATGGCCTCGGGCCTGGGGGCGGTGGTGGACATCCTGCCGCCGGGTAGCCCGCACATTCCGCTGTTCGCCGAGGACCAGGGGCGCTACGTGGTGACCTGCGATGAAGCGGATTTCGCACGCATCATGAGCGCGGCGGAGATGAAGGAAATTCCCGTGGCGCGCATTGGCCGGGTGGAAGGCGACCGGCTGAAGCTGGCCGATGTCATCGACCTTTCCGTGGCCGAAATGCGCAATGCGCACGAGCGCTGGCTGCCGGACTACATGGAGGCGGAGCTGTAGAGGCCCAAGCCGCACGCCCCTTTCCATGCTCTTCCCATACCGGCATCCTTCTCGCCATGCTCGGCCTTCTCTTCGTCATGCCGGGTCTTCACTCGTCATGCCGGGTCTTCACTCGTCATGCCGGCGAAAGCCGGCATCTCGTGCGGCAGGTTCAGCCGCAAGCGGCCCGAGACCCCGGCTTTCGCCGGGGTGACGACGGGGGCAATGCCGGGATGACGAAGCAAGGGATTGCGCGGGTTTCCTTGCGGCTTTGTAAGCCCTACCCTGTGGAACGGGCCTTGCAAGGTGGAAAGTGCCTTCCTACCATCCCCCGGAGCATTCTGGCATCGGACAACGAGGGAGGTTCCTGCCCATGCCCATGGCGGCGGAGGAAATCGAACGGCTCATCAAGGAAGCCCTGCCCGACGCTCGGGTGGAAATCCAGGACCTGGCGGGGGATGGTGACCATTACGCGGCGAAGATTGTCTCGGAGGCCTTTCGCGGCAAGAGCAAGGTGCAGCAGCACCAGATGGTCTACGCGGCCCTGCAAGGCAAGATGGGCGGCGAGCTGCACGCGCTGGCGCTGCAAACGGCGGCGCCTGAAGAATGAACGGAATGCGGGCGGGCCGGGCGGCTCGCGGCGGATGACACGTGGATGAAGGAGCGGAACATGAGTGACGTGAAGGACTGGATCGACTCGGTGGTGAAGGAAAACGACGTGGTGCTGTTCATGAAGGGCACGAAGGAGCAGCCCATGTGCGGCTTTTCCGGCCGCGTGGTGCAGATACTGGATTACCTGGGCGTGCCGTTTCAGGACGTGAACGTGTTGGTTTCCGACGAACTGCGCCAGGGCATCAAGGAATACACCAACTGGCCGACCATTCCGCAGCTTTACGTACAGGGCGAGTTCGTCG
>JALVRJ010000061.1 GCA_027031305.1 Hyphomicrobiales bacterium
ATATTCCAGCAGCCGCGCCTCGTGCGCGGCGATGCGCTCGCGGCCCACCCGCTCCATGAACTTCAGGGCCTCGCCCAAACCGATGGCCTGCACGATGGGCGGCGTGCCGGCCTCGAAGCGGTGCGGCGGCTCGGCATAGTCGATCTTCTCCGTGGTCACCTCGCCCACCATCTCGCCACCGCCGAGAAAGGGCGGCAGCTTCTGAAGCCACTCGCGCTTGCCGTAGAGCACGCCGATGCCCGACGGCCCATAGGTCTTGTGCCCGGTGAAGACGTAGAAGTCCGCGTCCAGGTCGCGCACGTCCACGGGCATGTGCACCGCCGCCTGCGAGCCGTCCACCAGCACCGGCACGCCGTGCGCGTGCGCGATACGGATGATCTCCTTCACCGGCGGGATGGTACCCAGCGCGTTCGACATGTGGGTGACGGCGACGATTTTCGTGCGTGGCGTGAACAGCTTCTCGTATTCCTCGACGATGAGCTGACCGTCGTCGTCCACCGGGATCCACTTCAGCACCGCTCCGGAGCGCTCGCGGTGGAAATGCCACGGCACGATGTTGGAATGATGCTCCAGCAGCGAGACGATGATCTCGTCGCCCTCGCCGATGAAGGCCTGGCCGAAGCTGGAGGCCACCAGGTTGATGGCCTCCGTCGCATTGCGGGTGAAGACGATCTCGTCAGTGCTTTCGGCATTCAGAAACGCGCGCACGGTTTCTCGCGCGGCCTCGAAGCGCTCGGTAGCCAAATTGGAGAGATAATGCAGGCCGCGGTGGACGTTGGCGTATTCCTCCGCGTAGGCGCGGGAGACGGCCTCGATGACGCAACGCGGCTTCTGGGCCGAGGCGCCATTGTCCAGATACACCAGCGGCTTGCCGTGCACCGTGCGCGACAGGATGGGAAACTCGGCGCGGATGGCGTCCACGTCATAGTCCAGCACCGCCTGTTCTCTGGTCACTTGTCCGGTCATGTCAAAATCAGCGTTTATGTTCGTCATCGTGGCCATCACATTCTGCTGGCCCTGCTTCACCCGTTATCCCGGCCTTTTTGTTCACTCGTCATCCTGGCGAAAGCCAGGATCTTCGTCCCGCAAACCCATGTGCCTGCTGCACGAGATTCCGGCTTTCGCCGGAATGACGAGGGAATCTCATGCCGCGCCCTCCCCGGCCAGCCAGCGCTCGGCGTAATCGGTCAGCGCCTGCCGCACGCGTTCATCCGCGATGTCGTCGAATACCTCGCCCACATAGGCGGCCACCAGCATGGCCCGCGCCCGCCGCGCCGTGACGCCGCGCGCCCGCAGGTAGAACAGCTGCTCCTCGTCCAGCGCACCGACGGTGGAGCCGTGCGCACAGGCCACGTCGTCATGAAAGATTTCCAGCTCCGGCTTGGAATCGAACTCCGCCGCCTCGCCCAGCAGCAGGCCATGCGCACCCATCCGCCCATCGGTGCCAGACGCGCCGGGGGCGACGTGAATCAGCCCCTGGAAGGCGCCGCGCGCATGATCGTCCATCACGCACTTGAAGATCTCGCGCGAGGTGCAATGGGCCTTCGCGTGGTTCACGCGCAGCCGCGTGTCCGCGTGCTGGCGGCTGCGCAGCAGGTAGGCGGAATTGGTCACGATCTCCGCATGTTCGCCGGCGAAATCCACATACGTGTTCTGGCGATGATAACGCCCCCCGGTGAGCAACGCCGTATCGTGCAGCCGCGAATGCGCGTGCACCTCCGCACCGAGACGCCCGAAATGGATGGTGCCTTCATCCTTCTTCTGGTTCACCTGCACGCGCGTGAGCGCCGCATTCTCGTGTACGATGGCGCGGGTGGACACGTTGGCCACGTGGTCACCGCCGCCCAGCTGCGCCTCGTAGAACGTGAACGAGGCACCCTCCTCCACCCGCACGAAATGCCGCAGCGCCACCGAATGACCGTCGCCGGTGGAGATGTTCAGCACCAGCAGCGGAATGGAGGCCTCCACCCCGGCACGTACGCGAACGAGCGCGCCATCGGTGGCATAGGCCAGGTTCAACAGATCGATCGCATCATTGGCTGGCGACAGGTCGGCCCATTCCGGCGGCAGCGGCACGTCCGCCAGCGGCACGATCTCCACGCCATCCTCCTCCATCAGCCGCGAATGTTCCAGCGACACCCGGCCATTGACGAACACCAGCACCGAGGCATCCGCCGCCGTGAGCAGATGCCCCTCCATGAGCTGTTTCAGCACCGCCTCGTCCACCGTTTCCGGCTGCGCGAGCGGGGGATAGGGCGCGTTCAGATGACGATGGATCTCGCTCCAGCGCCAGTTCTCCGTGCGCGGCGTCGGCAGGCCCGTCTTCTCGAAGCGGGCGAACGCTTCCTCACGCGCCGCGCGCAACCATTCCGGCGCGGCGTGAAACGCGGCAAACGCCTCGCGCCAAGCCTCTTCCGCCGGCAGTTTCCTGATCGGTCTGGTCATGACCCCGTTTGTCCTTTCGTTTTTCCTCCGTCATTCCGGCGAAAGCCGGAATCTCGTGCCTCAACCTCCTCGCCCTGCGGCACGAGACCCCGGCTTGCGCCGGGGTGACGAAGAGGGAAAATTACGCCGCATCCTCCACGAAGGCCGCGTAGCCCTCGCGCTCCAGCTCGTGCGCCAGCTCCGGCCCGCCGGAGCGGATGATGCGGCCATTGGCCATGATATGCACGTGATCCGGCTCGATGTAGTCGAGCAGCCGCTGATAGTGGGTGATGACGAGAAAGCCGCGCCGAGGCCCGCGCAGCGCGTTCACGCCCTCGGCCACCACCTTCAGCGCGTCGATGTCCAACCCCGAATCGATCTCGTCCAGCACGCACAGCTTCGGCTCCAGCACGGCCATTTGCAGCACTTCCATGCGCTTCTTCTCGCCGCCGGAGAAGCCCACGTTCACCGGCCTTTTCAGCATGTCCATGGAAATGCCAAGCGCCTGCGCCTTCTCGCGCACCAGCCGCATGAAATCCGGCGTGGAAAGCTCGTCCTCGCCGCGCAGCTTGCGCTGGGAATTCAGCGCCACCTTCAGGAACTGCATGTAGGGCACGCCGGGGATTTCCACCGGATATTGCATGGCCAGGAAAAGGCCCTTCGCGGCGCGCTCTTCCGGCTCCAGCTCAAGGAGGTTCTCGCCGTCGAACAGTACCTCGCCGTCCGTCACCTCATAGCCCGGCTTGCCCGCCAGCACGTGCGAAAGCGTGCTCTTGCCCGACCCGTTCGGCCCCATGATGGCGTGCACCTCGCCACGGTCGAGCGACAGCGACAGGCCCTTGATGATTTCCTTGGCCTCGCCCTCGTCCTCCTCCGGTCGCACCACGGCGCGCAGGTCTTTCACTTCCAGCAGCATGTTCACTCCTTTCAACCCCGTTCCGCTTTCGTCATTCCGGCGCCAGCCGGAATCTCATGCGGCAAACTCCAAGCCTGTTGCCTGAGACCCCGGCTTTCGCCGGGGTGACGAGAAAAATTCACCCCACGCTACCCTCCAGCGAGATGCCGATGAGGCGCTGAGTTTCCGCCATGAACTCCATGGGCAGCTTCTGGATCACCTCGCGCACGAAGCCATTGACGATCAGCGCCACCGCCTCCTCCTCCGGGATGCCCCGGGCGCGGAGATAGAACAGCTGGTCTTCGGCGATCTTCGACGTGGTGGCCTCGTGTTCCACCTTCGCATGTGGCGTCTTCGCCTGGATGTAGGGCACCGTGTGCGCGCCGCACTCGCCGCCAATCAGCAGGCTGTCGCACTGGGTGAAGTTGCGCGCGCCGTGCGCCTTGCGGTGGATGGAAACCAGCCCGCGGTAGGTGTTCTGCGACTTGCCGGCGGAAATGCCCTTGGAGATGATGCGGCTCTTCGTGTTTTTCCCGAGGTGCACCATCTTGGTGCCACTGTCCACCTGCTGCGCATTGTTCGAGATGGCGATGGAATAGAACTCGCCCACGGAATTGTCGCCGCGCAGCAGACACGACGGATACTTCCAGGTGATTGCCGAACCCGTCTCCACCTGCGTCCAGCTCACCTTCGAGTTGTCGCCGCGGCAGTCAGCGCGCTTGGTCACGAAGTTATACACGCCGCCCCGGCCTTCCTCGTCGCCGGGATACCAGTTCTGCACCGTCGAATACTTGATCTCCGCGTCCTTCTCCGCGATCAGCTCCACCACCGCCGCGTGCAGCTGATGCTCGGAGCGTGCCGGCGCCGTGCAGCCCTCCAGATAGCTCACGTAGCCGCCCTCGTCGACGATGATGAGCGTGCGCTCGAACTGCCCGGTCTTCTTCTCGTTGATGCGGAAATAGGTGGACAGCTCCATGGGACAGCGCACGCCCTTCGGCACGTAGACGAAGCTGCCGTCGGTGAACACCGCGGAGTTGAGCGCGGCAAAGAAATTGTCGCCCGGCGGTACCACGGAGCCGAGATACTTTCGCACCAGATCGGGATATTTCTGTATCGCCTCGGAGATGGGGCAGAAGATGACGCCCGCCTTCTCCAGCTCCTCGCGGAAGGTGGTGGCCACCGACACGCTGTCGAACACCGCGTCCACCGCCACCTTCGGCGCGCCCTCCACACCCGCCAGCACCATCTGCTCCTTCAGCGGAATACCCAATTTCTCGTAGGTCTCCAGCAGGCGCGGATCGACCTCGTCCAGGCTCTTCGGCTTCTTCTGCTGCTTCGGGGCCGCGTAGTAATACAGATCCTGATAGTCGATCGGCTCGTATCGCACCTTCGCCCAGCGCGGCTCCTCCATTTTCAGCCACTGGCGATAGGCTTCCAGCCGCCACTCGAGCATCCACTCCGGCTCGCCCTTCTTCGCCGAGATGAAGCGGATGATGTCCTCGTTCAGCCCCTTGGGCGCCTTTTCCGTCTCGATCTCGGTCTCGAAGCCATACTTGTATTTCTTCAGCTCCTCGACCTGCCGGATGGTATCCTGGTCTGCCATCGCTATTCGTCTCCGGTGTGAATTCCGTCATTCCGCAATGTCGCGCAGGGGCGTCGTATCATCCGCTGGCTTGTCCGCTGGCTTGTCCGCTGGCGTGGAGGCCGCGTCCGGGTGCGGGGCGATGGCGCTGGTCCGCCGCACCTCCGCCGCCAGCGCCAGGTTGCGCCGCTCGATGACGTCGCCCAGCGTGATATGCGACAGGAAACTGCATATCTGCCGGCTCAGCGCCGACCACAGCTCGTGCGTGACGCAAGCCTCGCCGTTCTGGCAACCCAACACGCCGTCGCCGTCGGCGCAGCGGGTCACCTGCAGGGGCTCGTCGGCGGCGCGGATGATATCGATGATGAAAATGTCATCCGGCTCATGCGCCAGCCGATAGCCACCGCCCGGCCCGCGCACCGATTCCACCAGCCCCGCCCGGCGCAGACGCGCGAACAGCTGCTCCAGGTATTCCTGCGAAATGTTCTGGCTCCTGGCGATGGCCGCCAGTGGCACAGGCTTGTCCGACCGGCGCCCGGCCAGGTCGGCCAGCGCCATGACGGCATACCGTCCCTTGGTGGAAAGCTTCATCCTGATCCGCCCTGGCTGAAAGCCGCGCGAACGGCCCTTGCGCACGACCACCCGTCATGCCCCTTGCAAGACGCGCGGCCACGATGATATTCAGGGCCAACGCCGTTCTCGCGGAGCGGCAACGGCCCTGGTTTCATGGCTCATATAGAATACCCGACTAAAGCAATCAACTTTTTTGCGCCTCCTCGTTTCCACCATTCCACCTGTTGGCAGAAAAGACACCCTCGCCCTTGATGGAGGTCAATGCGCCCACCTGGCCTGCGGGGCGTCCTTGGTGGGAAAATGGTTGGCTCGGAAAGGAATTTTGGAATGTCCACAACCCAGCACGTGAAAGCTGCCGACGAACTTTCGCGCCTGCCCACCACGCGCCAGATTCTCATCGCATGGGCCATTCTCATGGCCCTTACCATCGGCTCCATGGTGGCGGGCAAGGTCACCTCGGCCGCCTCGCTCGGAATCCTCTGGACGCTGACGCTGCTGGCCATCACCTGGGCCAAGGCGCGCACCATCCTGCTGGTCTACCTGAACCTGCGCGCCGCTCCGGCGCATTGGCGCACGGGCTTTTCCACGGCCCTGGCCTTCATGCTCGTGTTGCTGCTGGCCATTTACGCCTTCGGCTTCTTCGACCTCATGCCCAGGCGCCCGGGTTGACACCACGACCGGCCTCACTCACGCCCGAATGCTTGCCGAAAAAGAAGGCCGCCGAATTCGGCGGCCTTTCAAGTCATGCCGGTCACGGCGCACCTCTCTCTTCACCGAGCCGGCAAAACTCCTCACACCCACTTCACTGCGATCTCTTCCGGACGCCGGCCACCCGGCAATGTGAAGGGCGGAGCGACCCATCGCGTCCTCGTGTCGACATGCAGGATAGACCGGACTCATTCCCTTCGCCAGCGCCATCCGATCCCGCAGTAAAGTGGTGGTTAAGAATGGCGCGAAAGTCCTCGCGCGAAGACGTGTCATATTGGAATGCATGAAAAAACGCCCACCACCCCACGTCCCCGCCCAAGCCCTTGCCATCAATGATTTGGGGATTGGGCGGGGCGTGGGGTGGTGTCGCATCAGTTATCCTATTCGCAAGCTGGCATCAGTCTCCGGTAACGCGCCGGAAAAGCTCCCGCGCCGCGTCCACCCCCATCGGTTTCAGCCCCCGGGCCCGCAACCGTCCGGCCAGCGCCTCCACCAGCGCCGCGTTCGATTTCGCTACCTCTCCCGGCGAAATCTCCACCCCGTTCTCGAAACC
>JALVRJ010000062.1 GCA_027031305.1 Hyphomicrobiales bacterium
ATCCCGTGCCGCGTCCAGCGCCGCCGGCGCGTCCACCTCCAGCGCCCAGATCAGGGGAGGACGCGGCACGGGATAATGCGGCCTGTCGGGCCAGGGCAGTGGCGGCGTGGCCAGCAGGTGCCCCAGCTCGTAGGAAAGGGCCAGCGCCAGCGTGCGCCCCTTCCGCAGCGCCCGCTCCAGGCGGCATAGCGCCGCCGGCACGGCCCGAGGCGTTTCTGCCCTGACGACCCGCCCGCCGCGAAACGCCAGCGCGCCGCCGTCGGGCTGATGAAGGAGGGCGTAAAGCTCGCCATCGGCCTTCATGGTCATGACGCCTTCATCGCCCACCTTGGTGTGTGTTCAAGCCAGCCGGCTCACTCCTTCTCCTTGCCGGAGATGTCCTCGCCGGTTTCCTGGTCCACCGCCTTCATCGACAGCCGCACCTTGCCGCGCGGGTCGATGGACAGCAGCTTCACCTTGACGACATCGCCCTCCTTCACCACGTCGGAAACCTTGCCCACGCGCCGGGGCGCCAGCTCGGAGATGTGCACCAGGCCATCCTTGGAACCGAAGAAGTTCACGAAGGCGCCGAAGTCGACAATCTTCACCACCTTGCCCTCGTAGATCTGGCCCACTTCCGGCTCCTCGGTCAGGCCCTTGATCCACTCGATGGCCTTGGCGATGGCCTCGCGGCTGGTGGAGGCCACCTTGATGGTGCCGTCCTCGGCGATGTCGATCTTCGCGCCGGTCTTCTCGACGATCTCACGCACCACCTTGCCGCCCGGGCCGATGACGTCGCGGATCTTGGCCACCGGAATGGTGATAACCTCGATCTTCGGCGCGTATTCGGTCAGCTCGCCGCGGCTGGTTTCCAGCGCCTTCTTCATCTCGTTAAGGATGTGCGCGCGCCCGCCCTTGGCCTGGTTCAGCGCCGTGCGCATGATCTCCTTGGTGATGCCGGTCACCTTGATGTCCATCTGCAACGAGGTGATGCCTTCCTCGGTACCGGCCACCTTGAAGTCCATGTCGCCCAGGTGATCTTCGTCGCCGAGGATGTCGGACAGCACGGCAAAGCGCTCGCCCTCCAGAATCAGACCCATGGCGATGCCCGACACCGGGCGCTTGATGGGCACGCCGGCGTCCATCAACGACAGCGAGGCGCCACACACCGTGGCCATGGAGGACGATCCGTTCGATTCGGTGATCTCGGAAACCACGCGCACCGTGTAGGGAAACTCCGTCGGCGCCGGCATCACCGGATGAATGGCGCGCCAGGCCAGCTTGCCATGGCCGATCTCGCGCCGGCCGGTGAAGCCCACGCGCCCCGTCTCGCCCACCGAGAACGGCGGGAAGTTGTAATGCAGCATGAAGTTTTCGCGGTAGGTGCCTTCCAGCGCGTCGACGAACTGCTCGTCCTCGCCGGTGCCCAGCGTCGTCACCACCAGCGCCTGCGTCTCGCCGCGCGTGAACAGCGCCGAGCCGTGGGTGCGCGGCAGCACGCCCACCTCCGACACGATGGGCCGCACCTCGTCCAGCTTGCGCCCGTCGATGCGCGTGCCGGTATCCAGGATCTGGCCGCGGACGATCTCCTTCTCCACCTTCTTGAAGGCTTCCCTAACCAGCCCTGGCTCGCACTCGCCGGCCTCGGCCTTCTCCTCCGGGCACAGTTCGGCCAGCACCTTCTCGCGCACGGCATCCACCGCCGCGTGACGCTCCAGCTTGTCGGGAATGGCATAGGCCTTCCTCAGGTCGGCCTCGGCCAGTTCCTTCACCTTCGCCACCAGATCGGAGATGTCCACCTTCTCCACCTCGCGCGGCGGTTTGGCGGCCTGTTTCGCCAGCTCCTCGATGGCCTCGATCACCGGCTGGAACTGCTCGTGGCCGAACATCACCGCGCCCAGCATGTCGTCCTCGGACAGCTCCTGGGCTTCGGATTCCACCATCAGCACGGCGTCCTTCGTGCCGGCCACCACGAGGTCGAGCTTGCTCTCGTCCATTTCCTCGATGGTCGGGTTGAGAACATAGGCTCCCTCGACGAGCCCCACGCGCGCGGCGCCGATGGGCCCCTGGAACGGCAGGTTGGCCACCGCCAGCGCGGCGGAGGTGGCGACCATGGCGACCACGTCCGGGTCGTTCTCCAGGTCGTGGGAAAGCACCGTGGCGATG
>JALVRJ010000063.1 GCA_027031305.1 Hyphomicrobiales bacterium
CACTCATTGCGAAGGATGTGCTGGGCTGGTGGCCGGGTGGTGACAAGCTATCCACCATCAACTGGCCCTCCACCAGCTACATCGCGGCGGTGCCATGGCTGAAGACGGTGGAAAAGTCCATTTCAGGGGATGCACGCAACAGCTATCCCGCGCTGGCCGACAAATTGGGACTGAGAAGCTACAAGGGCGAGACGGAAACCCGGTTGTTCGGATTGCCACAGAGGAACTTCTTCAATCTCGACGGACACTTGTTGCACGAGGATGGGGTAGCCGCTTGGTGCAAGGAAAACATCTCTGACGAGGGAAAGCGCAAGAGGGCCCGCGAGGCGCTGCAGCAAAAGCTCAAGGCCTTGCGGGATGCCAGCGGCGGCAGGCCGACGGAGTTCTACGCCATTCTGAAAATGGACGGCGACCGCATTGGCGAGAAACTCGGTAATCCCGGCACCGCTGGCCTGGTGAAGGAGGGGCTGGCCACATTCACGGCGAAAGTGAAGACTTATTTCGACCCCGCCAAGGGCAATCCAGCCAACGGCGTGCTGGTCTATGCCGGGGGCGACGACGTGCTGGCCTTTTTGCCGGTCAACAGTGCCATCGATGCGGCCTATAAGTTACGGGCGCTCTATGATGCGTCCTTCAAGGCGGCCTACGAAGAGTTGCTGGCGCGCCATGATGCGGCCTTCGATGAGGGCAAAGCGATCGACCTTGCGTCGTTCACCATGTCCGCCGCCATCGTGTTCACCCACTTCAAGAATCCGCTGCGCCACGCGCTGGAAAAGGCGGAGCATTACCTGGATGACGTTGCCAAGGACAAGAACGGCCGCGACAGCCTTGCCATCGCGGTGATGAAGCCCGGCGGCATCGCGTTTGACTGGGTGTCGTGCTGGCAGGATGGCAACGGCAGCGAGCCGGGCCGTGTCATGATGGAGGTGGCCAAAAAGGCCATTGGCGGTGAAGACGCCACGTATTCCACCGGCTTTCTCTACAATGTGCGAGAACGCTACAAGCCAATATTCGCATCGGATGATGACGAACACGGCGGCGCGGCGGAACATTTCTCCGACATGATCGAGCGGGTGCTGGTGGCGGAATACAAGAAACAGCCGCGCAAGGGGAGCACACCTTACGAGAAGGCGAAGGCGGCCATAACGCCGTTGCTGACCATCGGGCGGCCACTGCGGCGCGATGCCGATGGCACGATCGATCCGGTGAAACACTATGATTTCAATGCCGCGTTGATCGCTCGTTTCATCGCCGTGGAAGGATTCTGCCATAAGCCACGCAAGAAAGAGAAGCAGGAGGAGGCGGCATGAGCGGCGTGTGGCTGGGCTTCGATGCCGTGGACACGTGGATGTTCCGCGATGGTCGTCCGTTCAACCAAGGCGACGCCGGGGCATCGGTAATGCGTAGCGTGTTTCCGCCGTTTCCGCCAACGCTGGTTGGGGCGGTGCGCGCCCTGCTGTGGCGGCGGGCGCTGGGCGGTGCGAAATGGGACGACCAGATCAAGCGTAAGCTCGGCAATGGCACCAACTGGTTGAAAGGCGCGACATTGGGACCTCTGCGCTTTGGCTCGCCGCTGGTGCTGCACGATGGGCAACCCGTCTTCCCCGTGCCGCTGCATCTGGTGGAAGGCAAGGTCAAGGATACGAATGACAGGAAGCTGACCTTCCTGCGGCCTGCGGACAATGTCATTCACTGTGACCTTGGCGACAAGCGGCTGCCCACGCCAGCGGAGGCTCTCGAAGGCATCAAGACCATTTCCGACCGCTGGGTGACGCAGGAGGGGATGGAAAGAATTCTGAACGGCAAAGTGCCTGATAAAGACCAGCTCATTCCCACCGGCAAGCTGTGGAATACGGAATCTCGCGTCGGTATCAGCATCGACCCGGGAACACGCGTGGTTCGTGAATCGCAGCTTTACATGGCCAGCCATGTGCGCCTTTGCGAGAATGTGCGGCTGGCGGTGGAAATGCAGGGCTGGAATGCTGAAGTGCCAAATGGCCTCACACCGGTGGCGGGCGAGCATCGCATGGCCGAGGTGCAAGCCCTGGAAAAGGAGATCGTTCTGCCGGAGCCGGTAACGCCGGAAAAGGATGGCCAGATCGTCCTCATCGCCATTTCCCCGGTGGCACCGGATGACAAGGGC
>JALVRJ010000064.1 GCA_027031305.1 Hyphomicrobiales bacterium
CCAGTATTCCTGCGGCACGAAGCGCTCGATCTCGCGCTCGCGCTCGTCCACCAGTCGCAGCGCCACCGACTGCACCCGCCCCGCCGACTTCGCGCCAGGCAGCTTGCGCCACAGCACCGGCGACAGGTTGAAGCCCACGAGATAATCCAGCGCCCGCCGCGCCAGATACGCCTCCACCAGTCGCTCGTCGATGCCGCGCGGCGCCTTCATCGCCTCGGCGATGGCAGACGGCGTGATGGCGTGGAACACCACCCGCGCCACATCCTTCTCGTCCAGCACGCCCTTGTTCTTCAGGATCTCCAGCACGTGCCACGAAATCGCCTCGCCCTCGCGGTCCGGGTCGGTGGCCAGGATCAGTCTGTCGGCGTTCTTCACCGCCCTGGCGATGGCCTCGATGTGTTTTTTCGAGCCCGGCTGGACCTGCCATTTCATGGCGAAGTCGTGCTCCGGGTCCACCGAGCCATCCTTCGGCGGCAGGTCGCGCACGTGGCCGTAGGAGGCCAGCACCGAATATCCCGGCCCCAGGTACTTGTTGATGGTCTTCGCCTTCGCTGGCGATTCGACGATGACGAGCGCGTTCATGGAAAAATCCGGCAATTCATTGGCTTCGGTGTCCGCCGTTTGCGAGCGCGAAACCCGCGCGGCGCCTGTTGACCGTCCGCCACAGATAAAGAGCCCCCGCACCTTGCGCAAGTCCCGCCGGCTGACGCCCGCCTCTTTTCGCCTGCCGGCAAGGGGCTCCGCCACGGCGGCTTTGGCATTTCGCGCGCATTCGTTTATGAAGGCGCCAGCGAGGCGCGCGCCGATTCCGCCGCGCGCGAACCCGAATGCATTTCCGGTCATGTGCCGGATAGTATGCCGGACAGATGGAGAACGGCCCGATGACAGACCCGACGAACAGCCTGGAAACCCTGAGCGCGCTGGTGCCCATGGTGGTGGAGCAGACCGCCCGTGGCGAGCGCGCCTACGACATCTACTCGCGCCTGCTGAAGGAGCGCATCATCTTCATCACCGGGCCCATCGAGGACCACATGGCGACCCTGGTGGTGGCCCAGTTGCTGTTCCTCGAGGCGGAGAACCCGAAGAAGGAAATCGCCATTTACATCAATTCACCCGGTGGCGTGGTCACTTCCGGATTGGCCATCTACGATACCATGCAGTTCATCAAGCCTCCCGTTTCCACCACCGTCATCGGCCAGGCCGCCTCCATGGGCTCGCTGCTGCTTGCCGCCGGCGAGCCGGGAATGCGCTTCGCCCTGCCCAACGCCCGCGTCATGGTTCATCAGCCCTCCGGTGGCGTGCAGGGCCAGGCCGCGGACATCGAGCGCCACGCCAAGGAAATCCTCGAGCTGCGCGACCGCCTGAACAAGATTTACCACAAGCACACCGGCCTGCCGCTAAAGCAGATCGAGGAGCTGCTCGACCGCGATACCTTCCTCACCGCCGAGAGGGCGAAGGAGCTGGGGCTGGTGGACGAGGTCATCGACAAGCGCCCCATGCCCGCCACCGAGGGATGAAGCTCCGCGACGCGGCCATGAGCCGGCACCTTGGCGCCTGCGCGGGCCTTCGGGCGGGCGCGGCCTGTCGGAATCTTCATGCCATGGGGTGGAATGGATGCGTTCGGCCGCTTTGCCCCGGCGTCAAGACTTGCTTAACCTCGCGGGCGCAATGTTGGAGCCGGAGCGCCACGCTTGATGACCTCTTGACGACCTGTTCGCGGCCCTCACCGCTCATGCGCGCCAGGCCGCGCCGGCGCGGCGGGCTTGAACAACCAGGCGCTTTTGCCTAGCTTCGTAAGGCGGCCGGCTGGCCGCCCGGGTCTGAGTCGCGGGGCGCATTCCCGGCAACACGCACGGACGAGGAACTCATGAGCAACGAACGGGACGACAAGAACATTCTCTTCTGCTCGTTCTGCGGCAAGAGCCAGCACGAGGTGCGCAAGCTCATCGCCGGCCCGACGGTGTTCATCTGCGATGAATGCGTCGAGCTGTGCATGGACATCATCCGCGAGGAGAACAAGACCCAGCTGGCCAAGTCCGCCGACGGCGTCCCCACGCCGGAAGAAATCTATCACGTGCTGGACGACTACGTGATCGGCCAGAACCGTGCCAAGCGCATCCTCGCCGTGGCCGTGCACAA
>JALVRJ010000065.1:0-698 GCA_027031305.1 Hyphomicrobiales bacterium
GGTGGAATGGCTGGTGCGGATGCGGCGCTTCGATGAAGAGGCCATCCTGGCCAACCGCTTTCGGCATTCCGCCCCCGACGCGCGCCTGTTGAAGGACCTGGCGGGCATGGCCTGCGCCGCCCACCACCGGGCCGAACCGCGGGCGGAAGATCATGCAGCGGGAATGCTGCTGGACACCTGGTGGCAAGTGCATGACGCCCTGGCGCCGAGGGCCGATGCGTTGAACGCGCCGGAGGTTCCGGATGCGGGCAGGGTGCTGGGCGTCCTGCGCGAACGGCTGGAGGCGGCGCGGGCGGTGCTGGATGCGCGCGGGCGGGAGGGCTACGTGCGGCGCTGCCACGGCGACATGCACCTTGGCAACATCGTGCTGTGGGAAGGCAGGCCGGCGTTGTTCGACGCCATCGAGTTCAGCGAGCGGCTGGCTACCATAGATATCATCTACGACCTCGCCTTCCTGCTGATGGATCTGCTGCACCGTGGCCATGGGGCGGAAGAACATGGCAACCCGGCCAACGTGGTCATGAATACATGGCTGGCGCGCTGTGATGATGAAGAGAACCATGCGGCGTGTTCCCTGTTCGCGCCGCTGATGAGCCTGCGCGCGCTCATTCGCTGCATGGTGCTGATGGACCTGGCGGTACAGCAGGAGGCGGACGATCCGACACGAGTGAAGACGGTAGAGGAGGCACGCGCCCATG
>JALVRJ010000065.1:708-2134 GCA_027031305.1 Hyphomicrobiales bacterium
GCCTCCGCGCTGGCGGCGCGGCTGGCGCCGGCGGCGGGCATGGCGCATCTGCGTTCGGACGTGGAGCGCAAGGTGATGGCCGGGGTGGACGAGTTCACGAAGTTGCCGCCGGAAGCCTACACGCCGGAGATGTCGCGCAAGGTCTATGAACGGCTTCAGCGGCGAGCGGGCAAGGTGCTGGCCTCGCCCTGGCCGGTGGTGGTGGACGCGGTGTTCGCTAGACCCGAAGAACGCGCGGCCATCGAGCGGGTGGCAAGGGAGGCGGGGGCACCTTTCATCGGCCTGTGGCTTCAGGCACCGGCAGAGGTGTTGCGTCAGCGGGTATCCGGCCGCAAGGGTGACGCATCCGACGCCGACGTGGCGGTGCTGGAAAAGCAGCTGTCCTATGACCTGGGCGAGATCACCTGGCGGCGCGTGGATGCTTCCGGCACGCCGGAAGAAGTGCTGGAAGAGGCCCTGCGCGTGCTGGCGGAGGTGAGCATGAACCCAACTGCTTGAACGAGCTGGCTTTCTTTGATTATTGCCGAGAGAAGCGCCAATGGCGGCTTTTCGCCATTGGCGCTTCATTGCCATTTTCTCTCCCGTGCCGGAAAGTCAAGGATGCAACCGCTTCGCGGCGGCCCGAAGGGCCGTCCTTGACATTCCGGCACGGGAGAGACACCACGCAGCGCCGAGCCTTACCCCGCCCCCTATCCTTCGTAGCGGCGGAAGACCAGCGTGGCGTTGGTGCCGCCGAAGCCGAAGGAGTTGGACATGACGGTTGTGAGGCCGGCGTTTTCCACCCGCTCGCGCACGATGGGCATGTCGGCGAATGCGGGATCGAGTTCCTCGATGTTGGCCGACTCGCAGATGAAGTCATCGCGCATCATGAGGATGGAATAGATGGCCTCGTGCACGCCCGCCCCGCCCAGCGAGTGGCCGGTGAGCGACTTGGTGGCGGAAATGGGCGGCACGTCATCGCCGAAGACCTCGCGAATGGCTTCTATTTCGCGCACGTCGCCAATGGGCGTGGAGGTGGCGTGCGGGTTGATGTAGTCGATGGGCGTGTCCACCGTTTGAAGCGCCTGCCTCATGCAGCGCACCGCCCCTTCGCCCGAGGGCTGCACCATGTCATAACCGTCCGAGGTGGCGCCATAGCCCACCAGCTCGCAGATGATGTTCGCGCCGCGGGCTTTCGCGTGCTCCAGCTCCTCCAGCACGAGGATGCCCCCGCCACCGGCGATGACGAAGCCGTCGCGGTTGGCGTCATAGGCGCGGGAGGCCTTCTCCGGCGTGTCGTTGTACTTGCTGGACATGGCGCCCATGGCGTCGAACAGCACAGACAACGTCCAGTCCAGCTCTTCCGCGCCGCCGGCGAACATCACGTCCTGCTTGCCCCACTGGATGAGCTCCGCCGCGTTGCCGATGCAGTGGGCGGAGGTGGAGC
>JALVRJ010000066.1 GCA_027031305.1 Hyphomicrobiales bacterium
GGCGGGGAATGGATCGTGGACGTGCGCGGGCAGACCTGTCCGGGATATCTGTTGGAAATCGACCGGGCGGTGGCGCGCATCGGGCCGGGAGCGCGCATTCACCTGCTGATCTCCTATCCGCCATGTGGTGATGACGTGCGGGTATGGTGCGAACAGAAAGGACACGTGCTGCACGGCCTGGAGCTTGCCGAGGCGGGGCATTTCGACATCGGCATCACCAGTGGCCAAGCGATGTGGCGGGAAACCGGGAGAGTGCGACAATAATGAAAAAGATGGTTCCCGGCGCCGACTTTCAAGGCCATACTTTCATCCCGGGGAGGAAGTGAAGGAGGATGGAAGGATGAGCGGAAAACGCCCCAGGCTTTCGCTGGTGGTGGCGGCGGCGGAAAACGGCGTCATCGGAAAGCTCAACACCCTGCCATGGCGGTTGCCGTCGGAGCTGAAGCTGTTCAGGAAGCGCACCATGGGACACCCGGTGATCATGGGACGGCGCACCTACGAGAGCATCGGGCATCCATTGCGGGGGCGCGACAACATCGTCATCACCCGCGGTGCCGTGATGGACGATCCGGACGTGCTGACGGCCAACTCCATCGAGGAAGGCGTGGCGCTGGCCGAGCGACTGGCGGAAAAGCGCGGCGTGGACGAGATTTTCGTCATCGGTGGCAGCCAGATCTTCGAGGCGCTGAGGCCGCAGGCGGAGCGCATCTATCTCACCCGCGTGCACATGAAGGCGGAAGGCGACCGGTTCTTTCCCGATCCGGAGCCGGAAACCTGGCGCGAGGTCGCGCGCGAGGAACACAGGGCCGGGCCGAAGGACAGCGCCGATTACACCGTCATCACTTATGAACGGGCAAGGTGAGGACGGGCTGTCGTGGCAATGTCTTGCGTCGAGGCCGGGCCGCGCGGGCTTACAGGAACTCGCGGGAAGATATCATTGCCGACCTTGGCGCTTGTGGTTCATGAATTGGCGGAACTTCGCGCACTGGTCTTCGCGTTTTGCCTGGGGGGTGACGACGACGGCATCGGCCAGTTCGTCGGGGCGGGCGTCATCGGGCAAGAGGTTGGCGAGGATTCTTGCCCGCTCGCGCACTTCCGCCTGCCACAGCACGAAGGGCGCGGGCAGGGTGCCGTAACGACGCAGATACAGCGGCACCGCGCGATCCTTGCGCACGTGGCCATCGCCGGCGATCAGCACGGCCGATCCCTGGCGCATGAAGCCGGTGCGCAACCCTTGCGCCAGGCGGGCATCGCGCAGCCGCTGGGCAACGCTCATTCGGCGTGCCACCTCGAGCGGGATCATGTCGCAATGGCTTTTCACGATTTCCCTTTCCAGCGCCTTTTGCTGGTCCGGCGGCAATGGCGCCAGCCTGAGGATGCGCAGATCCTGCCGGGTGAGGGCGGAGAGCCCCCGCTTCGTTACCTCGCGCACGATTTCGCGCGGCACGCCCGCTGCGATGAGCGGGGCGCCGACCTTCAGCGCAGCTTCGACCACGGGCCGGTAGAGCTTGCGGTCCGGCCAGCCGAGATCTTCCCAGCGCACGGCGTCGAAGACCATGTCGGCGTCGACCTCGGGCAGGGCGAGAATCATGTCGAGACGTTCCTGGTAAGTGTGAGGAATCATCTCGAACACCACCGCAGGCGGCTTTTTCCCCTTGTCCTTGCGCGCCTGCGCGAAGGCACTCAGCAGGCGCGCCTGAATGCGGTGGTGGTCGGGGTTGTCGTGCTTCTCGCCGAGCAAGGCGATGGCGTGGCGGTTCATGCGGGCGGTGAGCGCCTCGCGGGTCATATCGGCGCCGTTGGCGGTGTTGAAAATCCTGCCGACGAGCGGATGGTCGCGCAGCAACGGTGACCGCCAGGGACCGAAGGGCGCGGAGGCGGCTAGCGCGGCGGTGGCGAACAACGCCAATGCCATCAGCCACAAACCGAGGCCGGCGCTGGTTGCTCCCTTCGGCCTCGGCTTGTGGAATGGGACGGCAACATGACGATAATGTTCATGGACACCTTGCATCGGCCTGTCCTATAGATCGTGCAAACGAGAATGATTCAGCCATCACCGGCAATTCGCCAGCGAACGGCCGGCATGGTGCACTGAAAACCCATTGGAGGCAATCGCGAGAGCCATGTC
>JALVRJ010000067.1 GCA_027031305.1 Hyphomicrobiales bacterium
CAACTGGATGGTATAGGGCTTTCCGGCATGGGAATATTCGATCATCGACGAGA
Source organism: Hyphomicrobiales bacterium (assembly GCA_027031305.1). Taxonomy (GTDB): domain Bacteria; phylum Pseudomonadota; class Alphaproteobacteria; order Rhizobiales; family Aestuariivirgaceae; genus Thermopetrobacter. The sequence goes on from JALVRJ010000067.1 coordinate 54, forward strand.
TATAATTGACGATCCCGCCGGCCTTGACTCCAGGGCCCACGATGGCCGGAAAGCGGATGCTGCGAAAATCCAGCCCGCGCTTGCGCTTGTACCAGCGCCCCGCGCCCTCGGCATAGAGCTTGGTCACGCCATAGTAAGAAAATGGCCGTTGCAGGGTCTTGTCGGTAAATATTTCGTCATCGTCGAGATCATAGCCGAACACCCCCAGCGAACTGGAAAACAGCACTTGTTCCACCCCGAACTCGCAGGCGGCTTCGAGGAGATGCTGCACCCCGTTGATATTGATACGCGTGCCTTCAAGAGGGTCATCCTCGCACCAGTCGCCCAGAAACGCGGCAAGATGGAATATCCGCCGGGGCCGGATGCGCCCGATGGTTTCGCGCAGATGCGCGGGGTCGGCAACATCGCCCTCGATATACTCTACCCTGTCAGCAATATCGTCCAGGCGGCGCGGATCGGGGTTCACATCCATCACGAAAACTTTTTCTCTGTCCGCCTCTACCAGTTGATGCACCAGAGACGAGCCCAACAGGCCCGAGCCGCCGGTGACAATCACTGAATCTTGTTCGCTCATGATCCGTTTCTCCTGTTTTTCATCGCGTTACTGGAAATCATAGGCCGATACGATCGGCTCGCGATCCAGCGTCTTGTCACGGAAATACTCGCAAAAGCAGATCCCCAGATAACCCCCCGAGACGTTGAATACCTGATCATAGCCACGATGCTGCAGGGCACACACCGCGCTATAGGAACGCTGTCCTGAACGGCAGTGAACATAAACGGGCTGATCAGTGGGAATTTCATCCAACCGCTGGCGCAGCTCCGAAAGGGGCACATGGTGGGCGCGCAACAAATGACCTGCGTCCCATTCCTCCTTCTCCCGCACGTCGAGAATGAAGGCTCCGGCATCGTGCAGTTCGCGGATATCATCCACCCGAACCTGCTGGAATGTGCCGTGCAATATGTTTGATGCCACATACCCAGCCATGTTGACCACATCCTTGGCTGATCCGAAGGGCGGCGCATAGCACAGTTCCAGATGCTTGAGCTGATCCACGCTCGCCTTGGCGCTGATCGCTGTAGCGATCACGTCAACCCGTTTATCCACATTGCCGCGTCCGATGGCCTGGGCGCCGAGAATGCGCCCTGTGGGTTTTTCGAACAGGATCTTGAAATGCAGCTCCTCGGAATCCGGCATCAGTCCGACCTTGTCCTTGGGCACGATCATCACATGCTCGAAGGAGGCGCCCATTTCCCGCAGCTGCCGTTCATTCAGGCCGGTGGACGCGGCGTTGTAGCCAAACACCTTGACCACCGATGACCCGATATAGCCTCCGTAATGCACCGGAATGCCGTGAATATGATCGGCCACGGCCCGGGCCTGCCGCTGGGCCGGTCCCGCCAGCGCCAGCGAGCCATACTTGCCCGACAGCGGGAAATAAACCTCGATGGCGTCACCCACCGCATAGATATCGGGATCAGCCGTGCGGTAATTGTGATCCACCTTGATGAAGCCCGCCTCCGACAGTTGCAGACCGGCCTTGTCGGCAAGCTCGCTTTCAGGCTGCACGCCAATGCTCAGAACCACGACTTCGGAGCTTATGCGCCGGCCTGAGGACAGAACCACAGTATCGGTATCGAATGCCTCGACGCGATCCCCCACCACCAGATCGACGCCCTGATCCAGCAGTTCCTTGTGCAGAATTTGCACCATTTCATCATCGAACTGTGCCAGAATCTGGGGAGCCGCTTCAACCAGGGAGACCTTCTGCCCCGCCTCGACAAGATTCTCGGCCACCTCTATGCCGATGAACCCGCCGCCAACGATGGTCACACGCGTCGGTCTGATGCGGTCGATGGCCTGTTTCAGTTTTTCGATATCCACCACATTCCGGATCGTGAACACATTGGCCTTTTCCATACCTGGAATCGGCGGAACCACAGGGCGCGCCCCTGGCGACAGAACCAGTTTGTCATAGGATTCGCGGTAGGTTTCCCCGCTTTCCAGATCACGCACTTCGACCTGCCGATTTTCGCGGTCGATGGAGATCACTTCGTGACGTACG
>JALVRJ010000068.1 GCA_027031305.1 Hyphomicrobiales bacterium
CCATTGGCCGGGCTGGCGCCCAGCTCGCGTTCATGACCGCGCAGCCGCACCGGCAACAGGCGCTCGCTGGCGTTGGCGATGCGCTCGCCGGCGAATCGCACCAACATGCCGCCCGCCCGCACCCAGCGCAGCAAAAGCTTCTCCCGTTGCGGCGACAGGGCCCCGACATCGGCCAGTACCAGCATGGAAAGCCCGGATTTCAGCCATTCGTCCATGGCCGAAAGGTCGCTCGCCTCGCGCACCTCGGCGAAGGGCATGAGCGCCCGGGTGACGTAATAGGTGGAGGACAGCAGCGATTGCGCCGCATCCTTCGCGTCGCCCGAGATCACCAGCGCCGTCTTGCGCTTCAATCCGTCGCCCAGCAGCCACACCGCGCCGGCGTGCCCCTGCCCGGCGATTTCCAGCCGTGCCGCCGCGTTGCGCAGCACCACCGGCACCTTCAACCGTGCCTCGCCCCGCAAGCGGCCGGGGTGAAAGATCATGTCGCCTTGCGTCAGCAGGCGGCCATTGCGCGCCCGCAACGATACGCGCACGCTTCGCGCCCCGCTGTCCACCGCCCGCACGCCGCCAACGACGATGCCGTCATCACCGCTTCGCGCCCATGTCAGCGCCAGCGGCAGACGCGCATCGCGCGGCAGGTGCACCCGCAACGGCGCTCCCAGGCTGGCCAGCGCCCGCGCCAGCGCTTTCGCGTCGTCCCCTGCCTCGCGCACGCCATCCGCCAGCCAGATGACCAGCGCCGGCCTCCAGTCCAGCCGTGCCAGCCGCCCGGCCAGCTTCCGCCGCTGCGGCGAGAGGGCCTGCGGCGCCAGCGCCGCCAGTTGCGCGCGCCAATGATCGGGCGGCCGCGGCGTCACCGCCTGATCCGCCGAGCGCGGAGTCGTGAAGGCCACGGCCACCGGCGCGTCGGCCTCGCGCGCCCGCTCCAGCACCTCGGCCAGCGTCGCCTTCATCGCCGTCCAGTTGCGCGCCGCCGCCCAACCGTCGTCCACCACCACCAGCCACGGCCCGCCCTTCGCCGCCACCAGCGGCTGGCGCGGCAACAGGCGCGGCCCCGCCAGCGCCACGACGAGCGCCGCCGCCAGCGCCATGCGCAGCGCCAGCAGCCACCACGGCGTGCGCGCCGGCTCGCGGCGGCGGTTTTTCAGGCCTTCCAGCAACCGCAACGGCGGAAAGCGCACCTCGCGCGGGCGCGGCGGCGTGGTGCGCAACAACCAGAAGATCACCGGCAACGCCGCCAGCGCCCACAGCGCGGCGGGAAAGGCGAAACCGACCTGTCCCAACAGTTCCATCATGGCGCCGTTCCTCCCGCGCCGGCCGCGAAGGCGGGCAACGCCTCCTCGTGCGCCCCGCTCATCGGCGGCCGGTCGGCCAGCCGCGCATACAGCGCCAGCAACGCCGTCTGCGGCGGCTGATCGGTGCGATGCACCTGGAACGTCCAGCCCAGCCGCCGCGCCTGCATGGAGAGTTCATCGCGCAGCGCTTGCAGGCGGGCCCGGTAGGCCACCCGCAGGTCCTCCGCCCGCTCGCTCAGGAGCGCGCGCCGCCCCGCCATGTCCAGGAACCGCGTGCGCCCCTCGTAGGGAAAGCTCTCTTCCGCCGGGTCCACCACCTGCAACAGGTGGCCGCGCGCGCCGCTTGCCGCCAGCCGCGCCATGCGCCGCCGCAACAGGGCCGCATCGGCGAAGAAGTCGCCAATGAGCACCAGCGAGGAAAAGCGCGGCACCGCCACCACCGGCGGCAGGCTGCGCCCGCTGTCCACTTCCTCCCGCCCACACCACACGCAGCGGGGCGCCCGGACGGGGGCCCGCCGCGGCCGCCGGCTCCCGGCCCGGGGAACGCGGTTCCCGCCGGAAGCGACGGCGACCCGTTCTGGGGCCGCGTCCAGGACCTGGACCGGTCGTTCGGGGAAGGGCTGGCCGCGTGGGCCGGGACCGCGGGGTCGGGTGCCCGGTGCCGGGTCCTGGCGGTCCGGGACGGGGACCGGGTGGTCGGGGTGGCCCCCCTCCGGGTGGCCGGCGACCGGGCCGGGTTCCTGGGGAGCCCGGACCTGTGCGACCACCTGGACTTCACGGTCGTGCCGGGCCTGGAGACGGCCGTGGTCCGTGCTCCCCAGGA
>JALVRJ010000069.1 GCA_027031305.1 Hyphomicrobiales bacterium
CACCCCGCTCAAGCCACCTATTGCGTAAAAGGAGGGACTGAGCGGGGTGCGGAGCGGGTTCTACCGCTCGGACCTTGCGCAAGTTGGTATCAGCCCTTGATGAGGCGGTTCTCGATCAGCTCGTCGACCACCGACGGGTCGGCCAGCGTCGAGGTGTCGCCCAGGTCGCCATAATCGTTGTTGGCGATCTTGCGCAGGATCCGGCGCATGATCTTGCCCGAACGCGTTTTCGGCAGGCCGGTGGCGAACTGGATGTAGTCCGGCGTGGCGATGGGGCCGATCTCCTTGCGCACCCATTGCACCAGTTCCTGGCGCAGCTCGTCCGTGGCCTCGTTGCCGGCCTTCAGCGTCACGTAGCAGTAGATGGCCTGGCCCTTGATCTCATGCGGCACGCCGACCACCGCCGCCTCCGACACCGCCGGGTGCGCCACCAGCGCCGATTCGATCTCCGCCGTGCCCATGCGGTGGCCGGAGATGTTGAGCACGTCGTCGACGCGGCCGGTGATCCAGTAGTAACCGTCCTCGTCGCGGCGGCAGCCGTCGCCGGTGAAGTAGTAGCCCTTGTAGGTGGAGAAGTAGGTGTCCACGAAGCGCTGGTGGTCGCCATAGACCGTGCGCATCTGGCCGGGCCAGGAATCCTTGATGACCAGGTTGCCTTCCGCCGGGCCTTGAAGCTCGTTGCCATCGGCGTCGAGCAGGGCGGGCTGGATGCCGAAGAAGGGCTTCGTCGCCGAGCCGGGCTTGAGGTCATGCGCGCCGGGCAGCGGCGTGATCATGTGCCCGCCCGTCTCCGTCTGCCACCAGGTGTCGACGATGGGGCAGCGGCCCTCGCCGACCACGTGATAATACCACTCCCAGGCTTCCGGGTTGATCGGTTCGCCCACCGTGCCCAGCAGTTTCAGCGACTTGCGCGAGGTCTTTTTCACGAACTCGTCGCCGGCGCCCATGAGCGCGCGGATGGCCGTGGGCGCGGTGTAGAAAATGTTCACCTGGTGCTTGTCCACCACCTGCCAGAAGCGCGAGGCATCCGGATAGGTCGGCACGCCCTCGAAGATGAGGCTGATGGCGCCGTTGGCCAGCGGACCATAGACGATGTAGCTGTGCCCGGTGATCCAGCCGACGTCCGCCGTGCACCAGTAGATGTCGCCCTCGTGATAGTCGAAGGTATACTGGTGCGTCATGGAGACATAGACCATGTAGCCGCCGGTGGTGTGCAGCACGCCCTTGGGCTTGCCGGTGGAGCCGGAGGTATAGAGGATGAACAGCGGGTCTTCCGCGTTCATCGGCTCGCACGGGCATTCGTCGGAGACCTTCTCGATCTCCTCGTGGTACCACAGGTCGCGGCCGCCCACCCACTCGATGTCGCCACCGGTGCGGCGCACCACCAGCACATGGCGCACCTTCGCGCCCTGGCTTTCGGCGATTTCCACGGCCTTGTCGACATTGGCCTTCAGCGGAATCTTGCGCCCGCCGCGCACGCCCTCGTCGGCGGTGATGACGAAGTCGGAGTCGCAGTCGACGATGCGGCCGGCCAGCGAATCGGGCGAGAAACCACCGAACACCACCGAATGAACGGCGCCGATGCGGGCACAGGCCAGCATGGCATAGGCGGCCTCCGGGATCATCGGCATGTAGATGGTCACCCGGTCGCCCTTCTTCACACCATGCTCCTTCAGCACGTTGGCGAAGCGCGAAACGTGCTTGAGAAGCTCGCCGTAGGTGATCTTCGCGTCCTCGTTCGGGTCGTCGCCTTCCCAGATGAAGGCCACCTGATCGGCGCGTTCGGGCAGGTGGCGATCGATGCAATTGTAGCAGGCGTTCAGCTCGCCGTCGTAATACCAGTGGATGTGAACGTCGTCGTAGGCGAAGGAAACGTCCTTGACCTTGGTGTAGGGCTTGAACCAGTCGATGCGCTTGCCGTGCTCGGCCCAGAAGCCTTCGTTGTCTTCCACCGAGCGGCGATACCATTCCTCGTATTTTTCCCTGTTGATCCAGGCCTTCTTCGCCCATTCCTCGGGCACCGGATATACCTTGCTCATGGGTCCGTTTCTCCCCTCCGGTTCGTGTTTGTCCTGTCGCATTATGCAGACGCGGCGCACGCGCGCCAAGTC